>NZ_JBHWYY010000012.1:0-91511 GCF_042728595.1 Isoptericola sp. NPDC060185
CGCCGAGATAGTTCGAAAAGGGCGGCCCGCAGCATTGCGGGCCGCCCTTCGCACTACCTCGGCGGGTCTCGAACTACCTCGGCGTCGCCAGCGCGGCGTCGACGACGAGCGTGAGGGTCGGGCGCGGGTCGGTCGGGTCGTGCCGGGCGATCGCGTGCAGCAGCAGCCCCTCGTAGGCGCCGGCGACGGCGACCATCGCCGCGCGCGCGTCGGGCGCGCCGAGCCGGCCCATCATCCGCTCGCCCCACTCGACGAGCGCCTCGCGGCCCCGGTTGACACGCCCGCGCAGGTCGGGGTCGTGGCTCGCCTCGAGGAAGAGGACGAGGCGGGCGGTCGTGGCGGCGCGGTCGGGGCCGGTCGCCTGCGCGAAGCCGGCGCACAGCATGTCGACGATGTCGGCCGCCGACGCGGGCTCCGGCACGGCGGACAGGCCGGCCAGGTCCCGGCTCGCGAGCTCCTCGGACACTCCGGCCAGCAGGGCGGCGCGGGTGCGGAAGTAGTTCGACGTCGAGCCGCGGGGGAGCCCGGCGCGGTCGTCGACCTTCCCGTGCGTGAGGGCGCGCAGCCCCTCGGTGCCGAGCAGGTCCACGGCCGCGTCGAGCGCGCGGCGTCGGGGCGGGAGGGTGGCGGTCACGACGTCACCCTAAACCCGTTACTACGAATATAGTGACACGACACTACGAACGTAGTAGCGTCGAGGGATGGACGAGAACGTGGTGAGCGAAGCGTCGGCCGAGGTGCCGATGCCCGAGCTCGCCGGTGTCACCCATCGGTGGGTCGACGTCGACGGGCTCGTGATGCACGTGGTCGAGCAGGGCGCCGGTGACCCGGTGCTGCTGCTCCACGGCTTCCCGGAGCACTGGTGGGAGTGGCGCGGGGTGATCGGTCCGCTCGCCGCCGACCATCACGTCGTGTGCCCCGACCTGCGTGGCTTCGGCTGGACCGACGCGCCGCCGGGCGGCTACACGCGCGACCGGCTGCTGGCCGACGTCGTCGGCCTGCTCGACGCGCTGGGCCTGGAGCGCGCGCACGTCGTCGCGCACGACTGGGGTGCGCTGGTCGGCTTCCACCTCGCGCTCGAGCACCCCGACCGCGCCGCGTCGTTGCTGAGCATGGGCGTGCCCCACCTGTGGCTGCGGTTCGACCCGAGGCTGCTGCTCATGCTGCGGCACACCTGGTTCCAGGTGGTCATCGCCTCGCGGCTCACAGGGCCGCGCGCCCTGTCGCGGGGGCGTCAGCGGTTGCCGCGCCACCTGCTCCAGGAGTACGGCAGCGACGCGCCCGTGATGACGGAGAGCGACGTCGAGGCGTACCTCGCGCCGCTGCGGCTGCCCGCGGGCGCCCGCGCGGGGTCGGCGCTCTGCCGCGACTTCGTGCGGCGCGAGCTGTGGTCGGTGCTGCGCGGCGCCTACCGCGACCAGCACCTGACCACGCCGACGGACGCGTTGCTCGGCGAGAACGACATCCTCAGCGACCCCGCCCTGCTCGGCGGGTACGAGGAGCACGCCGACGACCTCACCGTCGACGTGCTCCCCGGGGTCTCGCACTTCATGGTCGACGAGCGCCCGGACCTCGTCGTGGACCGCGCTCGAGAGCTGTTCGCCCGCGCGGCGTGACGGTGCTCAGACGTCGGCCGAGTGCGCGCCGGTGACGGGCGGGTCGGCGGACCACGGGAACGTGATCCACAGGTCGGTGTCCCGCCACGAGTAGTCCGGCCGGATGATCGTGCGCGGCTTCGTGTACAGCACCACGGAGCGGGCGTCGGCGCCCTGCTTCGTGAGCATGTCCATGACGAGCGCGAGGGTGCGGCCGGAGTCGGCGACGTCGTCCACCACGAGCACCTTGGCGCCGGGCAGCTCGGAGGTGTCCATCAGGGGCGGCAGCACGCGCGGGTCGTCGAGGGTCTTGCCGATGTCGGTGTAGAACTCGACGTTCAGCGTGCCCACCCCCTTGGTGCCCAGCGCGTACGCCATCGCGCCGCCGGGCACGAGGCCGCCGCGCGCGACCGCGACGACGACGTCGGGCCGGAACCCGCTCGCGACGACGCGCTCGGCCAGCTCGCGGATGGCGACGGGCAGCAGGGTCCAGGTGAGCACCTCGCGCTCGGGCGCCGGCGCGGCGCCGGTGGGCGGCTCGGGTGACGATGCGGTCATGGCAACCGAGCGTACGCGCGACGGCGGGCCCCCGTGACCGGGGACCCGCCGTCCTGATGCTGCTGACCTGCGCCGACGCGGCTGCGACGTGCGAGACGTCACGCGCGCCGCTCGGGCGTCACTGCGCCGCGAGGATGTCCACGACGAAGACGAGCGGCTGGCCGGCGAGCTCGTTCTGGTCGCTCTTCTTCGCGCCGTACGCCTGGTCGGCCGGGATGACGAGCAGCACCTGGCTGCCGACGGTCTGGCCGGCGAGGCCGTCGGTCCAGCCCGGGATGACACCCTGCAGCGAGAACGAGGCGGGGGCGCCGCGGTCCCAGGACGAGTCGAACGACTTGCCGTCGAGCGTCCAGCCCGTGTAGTTGGCCGTGATCGACTGGGTCTTGGTGACCTTCGCTCCGTCGCCCTTGATGAGGGTCTGCGCCACGAGGTCCTTGGGGGCCTTGTAGCCGTCGGGGATCTTCACGGACGGCTTGCCCGAGTCGTCGAGCGTCACGGTCGGCAGGCCGGCCGCCGGCTTCACGGCCTCGCCCTCGGCGCGGGTCGGGATCTTCTTCGCGCCGGTGACCTCGACGAGGTTGACGGCGGTGACGGCGTTGCCCTGCTGATCCTGCGTCGGGAACGCGACGAGCACGCGCGAGCCGACCTTCTGGCCGGTGAGCGGCTCGGTGAGGACGCCGTAGCTCTGGTCGCCGAGGATGAAGGTGGCCGGCTGCTTCTGCTGCCACGTCGAGCCCTGGCTCTTCCCGTCGGCGCCCGTGTAGCCCACGAAGTCGATCGTCACCTGCATGCCCTCGGCCAGCGCGTCGCCCTTGCCCTCGTCGATGACGCGGGAGGTCGGCACGGAGACCTCGAGCGGAGCCTTGAAGGAGAGCTTCGGCTCCTTCCCGGCGTCGCCGTCGACCTTCACGGCCTCGAGGGCGGCGACGTCCTCCTTGGTGGGCGTCGGCGCCTCGGTGGCCGGCGACGACGACGCCGACGCGGACGGGGTGGCGCCGTCGCCGGAGTCGTCGGCGCAGGCGGTCAGGGCCAGGGCCGTGGCCAGCGCCAGCGCGGCTGCGGCGGCGGACGTGCGGAGCTTCACGGAGAGTCCTTCGGTCGGCGGGGACGAACCGGGACACTGTAACGGCACCACCTGACCGCCCCGTCCAGGCTTCTGCACCGGCCTCGCCCGGCCGGTCCGGCGCCCGGGCGACAATGGGTGCATGCCGTCCAGCCGTCCGTCCCGCAAGCGCCCCTGGGGCGCCACGCCCCCGCCGCTCGACCTGGACCGCGCCCTGGGCGGCGTGCGACGGGAGAGCGCGGCGGACGGCGAGTGGACGGTCCGCAGGCTGCGGGGCGGGGACAAGGCGTACCGCTGCCCCGCGTGCCGCCAGGAGATCCCCGCCGGCACGCCGCACGTCGTGGCGTGGCAGCGCGACGTCGTCGGGGGCGAGAGCGCCGGCCTGGAGGACCGCCGGCACTGGCACTCCTCGTGCTGGGAGCGCCGCGCGCGGCTGCGCTGAGCCCCACGCTCGGCGGGGCGCGCGGACCGGCCGGGAGCGTCCGTCCGAACTACGCTGGGCGGTGATGAACGACAAGCCCGCCGGCGAGTCCACCGGCCACCAGATCCGCTCGCTGACGATGCTCCCGGCACGGCGCGAGGACGTCGACCTGCACACCGCGGACGGGCTGACGCTCGTCGGGGAGCTGGCCCTCCCTGCCGACCGCGACCCGGTCGCGACGCTGCTGACCTTCCACCCCCTGCCCACGCACGGCGGGTACATGGACTCGCACGTCTACCGGAAGGCCGCCTGGCGGCTCCCGGCCCTCGCCGACCTCGCGGTGCTGCGGTTCAACACCCGAGGGACGTCATCGCCGCGGGGCACGTCCGAGGGCGAGTTCGACGGAGGTGACGCCGAGCGGTTCGACGTCGCGGCCGCGATCGAGCTCGCCGAGTTCCGCGAGCTGCCCCGCCCGTGGCTCGTCGGCTGGTCGTTCGGCACGGAGCTGGTGCTCAAGCACGGCACCGACCCGAGCGTCGAGGGCGCGATCCTGCTGTCCCCGCCGCTGCACCGTGCCACCGACGAGGACCTGGACCGCTGGGCCGCCTTCGGGCGCCCGCTGGTCGTCCTCGTGCCCGAGCACGACGACTACCTGCGGCCCGAGGAGGCGCGGCGCCGGTTCGCGCGCGTGCCGCAGGCCGAGGTGATCGGCGTCGACGGCGCCAAGCACCTGTGGGTCGGGGAGCCGGCGGTGCGCCGGGTGCTCGACGAGATCGTCGGGCACGTGCTGCCCGGCCACGCCCCGCTGCCCACGCACTACGACGGCGACGTGCGACAGGCGGAGACGGTGCCGCGCTGACGGCGCCGCACGAGGTTCCCGGATGACATGACATGGCGATGACGAGGAGTCGACGATGACCACCACCTCCGCGCTCCTGGCGACGTACGAGCTCCACGACGGGGCCGGCACGCCGCTGCTGCTGCTGCACGGCTTCCCCCTCGACCACCGGATGTGGGCGGCGGCAGCCGAGGCTCTGCCCGAGGGGGTGCGCGCCATCGGCGTGGACCTGCCCGGCCAGGGCCACTCCGACCTCGGGGGAGTCCCGCCGCGGCTCGAGGACGTCGCGGACGCCGTGCACCGGACGATGCAGCAGCAGGGGGAGGGGAACGCGGTGGTCGTCGGCCTGTCGATGGGCGGCTACGTGGCCCTCGCGCTGGCCGAGCGGCACCCCGGGTTCGTCGTCGGGCTCGGGCTGGTGGACACCAAGTCGACGGCCGACCTCGACGCCGCCCGGGCGAACCGCCTGCGCATCGCGGCCGCGGTGACCGAGGGCCAGACGCTCGACCCCGTCCTCAGCATGCCGGGCACCCTGCTCGGCTCGACGAGCACCGAGAAGCGGCGCCACCTCTTCCCGCTGCTGGAGTCGTGGATCCGGGGGCAGTCGCCCTCCGGCGTGGCCTGGGCGCAGCGGGCGATGGCGGCCCGGCCCGACCGCACGGACGTGCTGCGCGCCTTCGACGGCCCCGTCGCGGTGGTGGTCGGCGCCGAGGACCAGGTGACCCCGCTCGTCGAGGCGGAGCACATGGCTCACGCGGCGCGCGACGGCGCCCTCACCGTGGTGCCCGGTGCCGGGCACATGAGCGCGGTGGAGGACCCGGCCACCGTCGCGGCCGCCCTGGGCCTGCTGCACCGGCGCGTGGCCCAGGAGACGCACCCGCCCCGCTGGCCCTGGCAGTACCGTCCCGCGGCCGACGCCTGATCCCGCCGCGCGCGGGCCCGTCAGGGCCACGCGAAGGTTTCCGTGCACCTCGCCCTGACAGGTCCGGGCCTGGCACGACGGGGGCCGGCCACCCGGGTGGGTGACCGGCCCTCGTCGTGCGTGCGGTGTCAGGCCTGCGAGGCGGCCGCCGCCTCCTGGCCGGCCTCCGCGTCGTCGGTGCCCTCGGCCGCCGGCTCCTCGGCGGCCGATGCCTTGGCCTTGCTGCCCTTGGCCGCCTTCGCGGACGCGGTCCGCGCGGCGTCGTCCTCGGCTGTCTCGCCCTGGACGACGGGCTCCTGCGGGTTCACGACCTGCTCCTCGGTCACGGGCTCCGGGGCGGAGACCGTGGCGACGGGGGCCGCCGGCACGTCGGCCAGTGCAGCGGCCGTGCGGGCCGAGCCCTGGTCGGACTTCTTCTCCGCGCCGAGCAGCCCGCGCAGCTCCTCGAGGTAGGAGTTGATCGAGTCGTGCCGGCGGGTGAGGTCCTCGAGCTGCCGGGAGGCCGTGGCGCGGTGGGTCTCGGCCTCGACCCGGGCGTCGCCCACCATCGTCTCGGCGAACTCGCGCGCCTCGGCGACGATCCCGTCGGCGGTGCGGCGAGCGTCGGCGACGAGGGCCTTGACGTAGGCGTCGGACTCGGCACGCACCTTCTCCGCCTGCTGCAGCGCGAGGGCGACGCGCTGCTCGGCCTCGGCAGCGTGCTCCTCGGCGGCACGGACGAGCAGGTCGGTCTCCTGGCGCGCCGTCTCGTGCCGGGCGGCGGCCTCGTGCTCGACCTGCTCGCGGCGCTGCGCGATCTCCAGCTCGGCGTCGGCCAGCGCGGCGCGGGCCTGTTCGCGCAGCTGCTCGAGCTCGGTGGTGACGGCGTCGGACGCCTCGGTGGCCTGGTGCTTCGCCTCCGCGATGATGCGGGCGGCCTCGCGGCGGGTGCGCTCGAGCAGGTCGGACGACTCGCGGTCGGCCTCCTCGCGCTGGGCGGCGGCCTCGGCCGCGGCCGAGGCGCGCTGCTGGGCGGTCTCGCGCTCGGCGGAGACGCGCAGCTCGGTGGTCTCGCGCTCGGCGGTGGACCGCTGGACACCGATCTCGCGCTCGAGGGAGGCGCGGCGCTCGCTCTCCTCGGCGGAGAGCGTGCTGGTGATGAGGGCGGCCTCGCGCTCGGCGGAGCCGACCAGCTCCTCCGCGCGCCGCTGGGCGGCGAGCAGGGTGCCCTCGGCCTCGGCCGCGGTGGTGGACCGGATCTCCTCGGCCTCCCGGCGGGCGCTGCCGAGCAGCTCCGACGCCTCGGACTCGGCGCGCGAGCGCACCTGGCCGGCGGACAGCTTGGCGCGCGCCATGATGTCGGCGGCCTGCTGGTTGGCCTGGGTGAGGACCTCGGTCGACTGCTCCTCGGCGGACCGCAGGAGGCGTTCGACGCGGGACCCGAGCCCGGCGTAGGACGGCTTCTCGTTCTCCCGGAGCTGGCGCTGCGCGAGCGCGAGCTCCGAGGAGATCTGCATGGCGCGCGCGTCGGTGCTCTCGACGTTCCGACGAGCCTCCTCCAGGGCCTGCTCGAGTCGGGCGATGTGGCCGTCCACCTGGGCGCGGTCGTAGCCGCGCATGGTGATCGGGAAGAGCGTGCGCTCGTCGGACACGTGCAGACCTCCGTGT
Organism: Isoptericola sp. NPDC060185; assembly: GCF_042728595.1. Taxonomy (NCBI): domain Bacteria; kingdom Bacillati; phylum Actinomycetota; class Actinomycetes; order Micrococcales; family Promicromonosporaceae; genus Isoptericola; species Isoptericola sp. NPDC060185. The sequence continues at coordinate 7,045 of NZ_JBHWYY010000012.1, forward strand.
GTGGTGGGGTGTCCCGGCCACGTCAGGATAGTGGTGCGACCGTGGCGCCGATACTCGGGACATACTGGCCCAACGGGACGAGCCAGGCATTCTCTCACACGGCGGACCCGCCCTGCTGGGGGCGGCGCCGCGCCGTCCCCGGCGGCTCGTGGGGGCGGGCGGGAGCCCGGGCGCGGCCGACGTACCCGAGTCGTGAAGGGTTCGTGAACCGGCCCCCGCGAGGGGGCCGACGTGGACGGAGCTCCGCGTGCCGTCCCTATGCTGGACTGTCCACGTCGAAGGGAAAGCTCGGTGCTGCAACGCATTCTGGGCGGCGTCCTGGTCCTCATCGGACTGGCCGCTGCCGCGCTCGGTGTCGCCTCCGCCACGGTCTGGCGCGACACCGACACGGTGGCCGCCACGGCCAAGCCGTCCGGCGACGGCACGTTCGTCGTCACCGACCCCGGGGTCCTCGGGCTCGTCGGGGACGACGTCACCATCAGCGCATCCGTCCCCGAGGGGCAGAAGGTCACCCTGGCGGTCGGCCGGGACGTCGACGTCGCGGGGTGGGTCGGCAACGACCCGTACTCGCGCGTGACCGGCCTCAGCGACTGGGAGAACCTGTCCGTCGCCGCGGGCGAGCCCGCCGACGCGGACGCGAAGACCGCCAAGGCGCCGACGACGGGGCCCGACCCCGCCGGCTCCGACATGTGGGTCGCCGAGGCCTCCGACGCCGACAGCGTCACGCTCCGCTGGAGCGACCGCCCGGGCCGCTGGACCCTGCTCGCCGCGGGCGTCGGCAAGGGCGCCCAGGCGCCCACGCTGGAGCTCACCTGGCCGCGTGCCGTCGCGACGCCGTACCTGTGGCCGGGCGTCATCGCCGGCGCCGTGCTCGTGCTCGTCGGTGCGCTCCTCCTCGTGCTCGGCGGGCGCCGCGTCCGCGCACAGCGGGCGGACCGCGACCAGCGGGACGAGGTCGGCCCCGCCGACGCGACGTCCGTCGACGCGGACGGCGCCGGCCCCTTCGGGGGTCCGTCGGCGGGCCCGTTCGCCCCGGTGACCCCGGGCGCCCTCGGCGCCGGGCCGCCGTCCCAGTCGTCGTCCCCGTCCTCGGAGCCCGAGGCGTCCGCCGCGGGCGACCCGCAGGACGGCACGCAGGACGCGGGCGAGACCGAGGACGGCACGGCGACGGCGACCGCGGGCACCGCCGAGGTGCCGGTCGCGGGCCGCCTGCTGCGCCGCTCCCGCCGTCGCCAGCGCGACGACGCCGCTCCCGCGACGGACGAGACCGCACCCGAGACGGACGCCGCCGCACCCGCCGCCCCCGCCGCGCCGTCGTTCGGCGACGCGCACCCCGTGCCCGTCCCGGCCGCCGCGCCGACGCCGCACGCGCCGGTCCCGGCCGCGCCGGCGTCCCACGAGCCCGTCCCGGAAGAGCCCACCACGGCGACCGGCGCCCTGCGGATGACCCGCCGCGAGCTGCGCGCCCAGGAGGAGGCCCGCCGGGCCCAGGAGCAGGGCGGGATGACGCGCATGCTGCGCGCCATCACCGGCTCCATCCCCGCGGTGCGCCCGCAGCAGGCGGCGCCGGCCGAGGCGGAGGCCGAGCCTCGCCCCGACCTGTCCACGCCCACCGGCCGCGCCGCGGCCTGGCGCGCCACCTGGGGGTTCGGGGCCGGCCAGTCCGCCGACGCCGACCCGCGCCCGACCGACACCGACGGGGAGAACCGATGAACCGCCGTACCACCCGCCGCGGCCTGACCGTGGCGAGCGCCCTCGTCGTGTCCTCGGCGCTCCTCACGGGCTGCGCGCAGGAGCTGCCGCAGCCCGCGCCGGACGCGGCGGACACCCGCCCGGTGCTGACGAAGGACCAGGACACCCACGTCGTCACGACGGTCGCCGCGACGGTCGACAAGGCCGACAAGGCGAAGAGCGCCAAGGCCCTCAAGCCGCGCGTGACGGGCCCGGCGTACGAGGTGCGCTCGAGCCAGCTCGCCGTGGCGAAGAAGCGGGACAACTCCGAGTTCGTCACGGACATCCCGGACAGCTCGCAGCAGATGATCATCCCGACCACCGAGGGATGGCCGCGCACGAGCTTCTCGATCACCGAGGCGACCGAGAAGCTCGAGACGCCGCGCCTGGTCGCCTTCGAGCAGGCGAGCGCCCGGGAGAACTACAAGATGTGGTCCTGGGTGCAGCTCATCCCCGGCCAGGAGATGCCGTACTTCGCCGACTCCGCCATCGGCTCGGAGGCCGTCGGGGCGAAGGACGACTCGCTGGCCGCCTCCCCGGCCGACGCGCTCGCGCAGTACGCCGACATCGTGACCCTCGGCGCGAAGAAGTCGTCGTTCGCGAAGGGCTTCGACCTGCCCGACGCCGACCTGGTCGCCGCGGTCGCCGCGGACGAGAAGGCATGGAAGTCGGTGGACGGCTTCGAGGAGTCGGGCACGAAGTACTCGAAGAAGTACGCGGCCCGCAAGGACGCCGTGCGCGCGGTGCGCACCGTCGACGGCGGCGCCCTCGTCATGGGCGTGCTCGACGGCAAGACCACGGTCCAGGCCGAGGAGGACGCCAAGGTGCCCGCGCTGTCCGAGACGCAGAAGGCGCTGCTCGGCGACGCCGACCCGACCAACGTGCTCAAGACCGAGTACACCGACATGGTCGCGCTGTACGTGCCGCCCAAGGACTCGGACGAGAAGATCCGCCCGCTCGGCTACTCGCACGTGGCGACGGCGGCCTCGAACTGATCCACCGCTCGTAGGATGACGTCCATGACCAACGCCACGCCCGACCCGTCCTTCGCCGTGCGCGGTGCCGTCGACCTGTCGGCGCTGAACCGCCCGCAGTCGCCGCCCCCGGGGGAGCCCGGCGGCGCGCCGTCCGCCGCCGGCTACGTGCTGGACGTCACGGACGCGAACTTCCAGCAGGTGGTGCAGGACTCGACCACCTACCCGGTCGTCATGCTGCTGTGGATCCCCACCGACAAGGCGAACGCCGACCTCGGCGAGCTGCTGGGCCGCCTCGCCCAGGAGTACGCGGGCAAGTTCCTGCTGGGCCGCCTCGACGCGCAGGCGTACCCGCAGGTCGCGGCGGCGTTCCAGGTGCAGGGCGTGCCGACGGTCGTCGCGGTCCTCCAGGGCCAGCCGCTGCCCCTCTTCCAGGGCGCGGCCCCCGAGGAGCAGGTGCGCGGCGTGCTCGACCAGGTGCTGGCCGCGGCGGAGCAGAACGGCGTCACCGGCCGGGCCCCCGCCCAGGGCGGCGAGACCGAGGCCCCGGCCGAGGCCGAGGCGGAGCCGGTCGAGGAGCCGCTGCCGCCGCTGCACCAGGAGGCGTACGACGCCATCGAGCGCGACGACCTGGACACCGCGGTCGCCGCGTACGAGAAGGCGATCAAGCAGGACCCGAAGGACGCCCTGGCCGTGGCCGGGCTCGCGCAGGTGCGGCTGCTGCAGCGCACCCGCGGCGTGGACCTGCAGGCCGCCCGCACCGCCGCCGCGGACGCCCCCGGCGACGTCGACGCCCAGCTCGGGGTCGCGGACATGGACATGCTCGGCGGCAAGGTGGAGGACGCCCTCGCGCGCCTGCTGGAGCAGCTGCCCGGTGCCGACCCGGACGCCAAGGAGAAGCTCCGCGTGCGCCTGGTGGAGTACTTCGAGATCGTCGGCCCCACCGACCCGCGCGTGGTCAAGGCCCGCCAGCGCCTGGCGATCAGCCTGTACTGACGCTGGGCCGGAGGACCAGCGCGCCCAGGGGCGGCACGCGCAGGGTGACGGAGTGGCGGCGGCCCTTCCAGGGGACGTCCTGCGCGTGCACCCGGCCGAGGTTGCCGACGCCGGAGCCGCCGTAGACCTCGGCGTCGGTGTTGAGCACCTCGTCCCACGCGCCGCCGTCGGGCAGGGCGAGACGGTAGCCCTCGTGCGGCACGCCGGCGAAGTTCACGACCACGACCACGGGCTCGCCGGCGGCGTCGCGGCGCACCCACGAGAGGGTGTCGTGGTCGGCGTCGTCGGCGTCGAGCCACTCGAACCCGGCGGCGTCGAAGTCGCGCTCCCACAGGGCGGGCGTGGCGCGGTAGAGGGCGTTGAGGTCGCGCACCAGGCGCTGCACGCCGGCGTGGCCGGGGGTCTCGAGGAGCCACCAGTCGAGGCCGGACCCCTCGTCCCACTCGGCGTCCTGGGCGAACTCCTGGCCCATGAAGAGCAGCTGCTTGCCGGGGTGCGTCCACTGGTAGGCGAGGAAGGCGCGCACGCCCGCGAGCTGCTTCCACCGGTCGCCCGGCATGCGGCGCAGCAGCGAGCCCTTGCCGTGCACCACCTCGTCGTGGCTGACCGGCAGCACGTACTGCTCGGAGAACGCGTAGACCAGCGAGAACGTGAGCTCGTGGTGGTGGTAGCGCCGGTACATCGGGTCGTGCGCCACGTAGCGCAGCCCGTCGTTCATCCAGCCCATGTTCCACTTGAGCCCGAAGCCGAGGCCGCCCGCGTCGGTGGGGCGCGTGACGCCGGGGAACGCGGTGGACTCCTCGGCGATCATCATGACCCCGGGGGAGCGGCGGTAGGCCGTGGCGTTCGCCTCCTGCAGGAACGCGATCGCCTCGAGGTTCTCCCGCCCGCCATGGACGTTCGGCACCCACTCGCCGGGCTGGCGCGAGTAGTCGAGGTAGAGCATCGACGCGACGGCGTCGACGCGCAGGCCGTCGGCGTGGAACTCCTCGAACCAGTAGGTCGCGTTGGCGACGAGGAAGTTGCGCACCTCGCGTCGCCCGAAGTCGAAGACGTACGTGCCCCAGTCGGGCTGCTCGCCGCGGCGCGGGTCCGGGTGCTCGTACAGGGGGGCGCCGTCGAACCGGGCGAGGGCGAACTCGTCGCGGGGGAAGTGGCCGGGCACCCAGTCGAGGATGACGCCGACGCCCGCCTGGTGCAGCCGGTCCACGAGGTACCGGAAGTCGTCCGGGTGCCCGAACCGCGCCGTCGGCGCGTAGTAGCCCGTCACCTGGTAGCCCCACGACCCGCCGAACGGGTGCTCCGCCACGGGCAGCAGCTCGACGTGCGTGAAGCCCTGCTCGACCACGTAGGCGGTGAGCTCCTCGGCGAGCTCGCGGTAGCCCAGCCCGGGCCGCCACGAGCCCAGGTGCACCTCGTAGGCGCTCACCGGGCCGGAGTGCGGGTCGCCCGACGCGCGCCGCGCCAGCCACGCGCCGTCGCCCCACTCGTACACGGAGTCGACGACGACGGACGCCGTCGCGGGGGGCACCTCGGTGCCCTTGGCGAGGGGGTCGGCCTTGGCCCGCCAGACCCGGTCGGCGCCCAGCACCTCGTACTTGTACCGCGTGCCCGCGCCGACGCCGGGCACGAAGAGCTCCCACACGCCGCTCGAGCCGAGCGACCGCATCGGGTGCACGGTGGTCCACCGGTTGTGGTCGCCGACCAGCCGCACGCCGCGCGCGTTCGGGGCCCAGACGGCGAACGCGGTGCCCTCGACGTCGCCCAGCGCGCTCGGGTAGCGGTGCCGGTTGGCGCCGAGCACCCGCCACAGCTCCTCGTGGCGCCCCTCGGCGATGAGGTGCAGGTCCACCTCGCCGAGCGTGGGCAGGAAGCGGTACGGGTCGTCGACGGTCTGCACGTCGTCGTCGTACCGGGTGCGTACCCGGTAGTCCGGGGCGTGCCGCCCGCCGTCCGGGTCGGCGCCCGCCGGGACGACGGCCTCCCACACGCCCGCGGCGACGTGCCGCGCGGGGTGCTCGACGTCGCCGACCACCACCACGACCTCGTCCGCCAGGGGGCGCAGCGCGCGCACGACGGCCCACGCGCCGGGGGCGTCGGCGGCGCCCGCGACGGCCGGCGGGGCGTCCAGGAGGTGCGGGCCGAGCACGGCGTGCGGGTCGTGCAGGGTGCCCTGCGCGAGGGCGGTCAGCACCTCGGGGTCGACGGGGGGCGGTGCGGGGGCGGCGGCGGACCCGGTCATGGCCTCACTGTTCCACGTCCGCTCCCGGTCCGCCCCGCTCCTGGTCGGCCCCGCGCCTACGACGTGGGCGCGTCCCCGGCCGCGGCGCTCTCGGCGACGGGCGGCGCCGCCGTCGACCCGCGCACCAGGAGCCGCGGGAACGGGGCCGTGCGGGTGGTCGGGGCGAGGCCCTGCACGGCGTCGAGCAGGGCCTCGCCGATGAGGCGCCCCATGCCGTGCACGTCGTGGTGCATCGCGGACAGCGGCGGGGAGGACAGCCGGCACAGGGCCGAGTCGTCCCACGCGACGATCGACAGGTCGTCGGGCACCCGCAGGCCCGTGGACCGGGCGTGCTCCAGCCCGCCGATGGCCATGACGTCGTTGTCGTAGACGACGGCCGTGGGCCGCGGGTCGAGGCCGAGCAGCTCACCGGTGGCGCGCGCGCCGGACTCCTCCGTGTATTCGCCCTCCACGACGTGGGGGACGACGCCGGCGGTGCGGCAGCGCTCGAGGAACGCGTCCGTGCGGGTGCGCGTGTGCGCGAACACGGCGGGCCCGGTGACGCGGGCGACCACCGTGTGGCCGAGCTCGGCGAGGTAGCCGACCGCGTCGCGCGCGGGCCGGGCGTTGTCGATCCACACGTGCGGGGCGTCGCCGGACGGCCGCGGCCCGCCGGCGACGACGTAGGGCAGGCCGAGCTCCCGCAGGGCGTCGGGGCGCGGGTCGTCGGTGCGCACGTTGGTCACGACGACGGCGCCCACGGTGCCGTTGCGGGTCCACCGCTCGTAGGTGGCGAGCTCGGCGTCGAGGTCCTGCACCACGTGCAGCAGCAGCGACATGTCGTCGGCGGTGAGGACCTCCTCGATCCCCGCGACGAGCTCCATGAAGAACGGCTCGATGGCGAGGAGCCGGGCCGGACGGGCGAGGACCAGGCCGACGACGTCGGGGGACGGGGAGCGCTGCACGGCCACACGCTACCCGTGACCATGGCGAGGGCCGCTACTTCGCAGCGCGAACAAAGGAGGCGCTCGGGGTCGGAGGCGGCCCGGGAGGTGTCGAGGCGGTTGCGCCGGTCTTTTCCCGGGAATGCGCGGATCTGCCCCGATCGGCGTCCTGAATCGCGGACCACCTCTTGCGGGAACTTTCTTCGGTCCGCTACAAAAGTCCCTGCCGGCTCGCAGGCTCGCCGCACCGATGGGGGTGCGGGCTCGAGGAGCGGCACAGGTGTCGCCGACGACGGCGACCGACAGAAGGACTCCTGATGACCGACATGACACGACGCCGTGCCCGTCGCCGGGTGCTCACCGGGATCGCCGCGGCCTCCGCCGCACTGCTCGCCCTGGCCGCCTGCTCCGGCGGCGGCACCGGCGGCGGCGGCGCCACGCCCGCGGGTGGCGGCAAGGACGCGTCGATCACCGTGTTCAACGGCTCGACCGGCACCATCAACGAGAACTGGAACCCGTTCTCGCCCACCGCCCTGCAGCCGACGCTCGGCGTCATCTACGAGCCGCTGTTCTGGTACAACCTGGCCCAGACGTCCGACCCGACCCCGCTGCTCGGCACCGAGTTCTCCTGGAACGACAACGGCACGGAGCTCAGCGTCACCACGCGCGACGGCGTGCAGTGGTCCGACGGCGAGCCGTTCACCGCCAAGGACGTGGCCTTCACGTTCAACCTCATCCAGAAGACCCCCGAGCTCAACACGTCCGGGCTGTCCGCCTCCGCGAAGGCGACCGACGACACGCACGTCGTCCTGACGTTCCCCGAGAAGAACTCGTTCATGCAGGAGGCGCAGGTCCTGGGCAACCAGGCCATCGTGCCCGAGCACGTCTGGTCGAAGATCGACGACCCGATCACCACGATCAACCCGGACCCCGTGGGCACCGGCGCCTACACGCTCAAGGACTTCACCCCGCAGAGCTACCTGCTGGAGAAGAACGACACGTACTGGGAGAAGGGCAAGCCTTCCGTCCAGGAGGTCCGGTACATCTCCCTCGACACGGCCGACGCCGCGTCCGCCGCGCTGCTCGCGGGCAAGGTCGACTGGATGAGCTCGTTCCTGCCGGGCCTCGACCAGATGCTCAAGGACAACCAGGAGATCTCGTACGTCAACACCCCTGCGATGACGACGTCGATCTTCACCTGCTCCGACGCCGGCCTCGGCTGCAAGGGCCCGCAGACGGACCCGGCCGTGCGCCAGGCCATGTACTGGGCGCTCGACCGCGACCAGCTCAACAAGCTCGCAGGCGGCGGCTTCGCCGCGACCGGATCGCCCACCCTGCTGCTGCCGGAGCGCGACCAGGACTGGGTCGCGGACCCCGGAAACCTCGAGACGCCGACCGGCGCCGACGTCGACAAGGCGAACCAGATCCTCGACGACGCGGGCTGGGTCAAGGGCGACGACGGCGTGCGCGCCAAGGACGGCGAGCGCCTGAAGATGACGATCCAGACCGTCACCGGCTGGTCGGACTACATCTCCCTGAACGACACGATGAAGCAGCAGCTCGCCGCTGTCGGCATCGAGCTCGAGCCGTCGCAGCTCGCCTGGAACGAGTGGAACGACAACCAGCTCAAGGGCACCTACCAGCTCTCGCTCGACTCGATCGGGCTGGGCGCGTCCGACAACCCGTACTTCACCTACAACCCGAAGTACTCGTCGGTGAACACCGCGAAGGTCGGCGAGATGGCGTCGGGCGGCAACTACGCCCGCTACAAGAACGCGAAGGTCGACGCCGCGATCAAGGCCGCGTCGCAGACCTCCGACCCGGCGGAGCAGAAGGCGCAGTACGCGATCGTCCAGGACGAGATCGTCAAGGACCTCCCGTACGTCCCGATCTATATCAACTCCACGCTGACGGAGTTCAACAACACCCGGGTGACCGGCTGGCCGGACAACGACGACAAGTACGCGTTCGCCGCGTCCTGGAAGGCCTGGGACAACGGCATCGTCCTGAAGACCATCCAGCCGGCCGGCTGACGCGCAGGCGCCGAGGAGGAAGACCGCGAGGTCAACGACATGACGTTCGTCGCACGCAAGCTCGGGTTCTACGTCGTCGCCCTGTGGGCGGCCCTGACCCTGAACTTCCTGATCCCACGGCTCATGCCGGGCAACCCGGTGGACCAGCTGGTGTCCAAGCTGGCCCAGAAGGGCCAGGTCACCCCGGCCACCCGGCACGCCATCGAGCTCCTCCTCGGCGCCGACACGTCGTCGCCGCTGTGGCAGCAGTACGTGGACTACCTGCGCCAGCTCGCCCACGGCGACCTGGGCGTCTCGGTCTCGTACTTCCCGGCGCCGGTGACGCAGGTGATCTCCCAGACCCTGCCGTGGACGGTGGGACTGATCGGGCTGTCCACGGTGATCTCTTTCGTGCTCGGCATCGGGCTGGGCACGCTCGCCGGCTGGCGGCGGGGCTCGTGGCTGGACAACCTCATCCCCGTCACCACGATGTTCCAGTCCGTGCCGTACTTCTGGCTGGCGCTGGTGCTGCTGTACCTCTTCGGGTCGGTGTGGCAGGTGTTCCCGCTCAACGGCGGCTACGACGTGTACACGACGTCGCCGGGCTGGAACGCGGCCTTCATCGGGTCGGTGCTCTACTACGGCGCGCTGCCGGCGGTGACCATCGTCGTGTCGTCGATCGGCGGCTGGATGCTGGGGATGCGCAACATGATGGTGTCCACGCTGTCCGAGGACTTCATCGTCACCGCGGAGGCCAAGGGGCTGCGGCGCGGGCGGATCATGCGCACCTACGCGGCCCGCAACGCCGTCCTGCCGTCGATCGCGGGCTTCGCGATCTCGCTCGGCTTCGTCGTCGCCGGCTCCATCGTCACCGAGGCGGTGTTCAGCTACCCGGGCATCGGGTCGGCCCTGCTCTCCGCGGTGAACAGCAGCGACTACGCCCTGATGCAGGGGATCTTCCTCGTCATCACGCTCTCCGTGCTGGGCGCCAACCTCCTGGTCGATCTCCTGTACTCGGTGATCGACCCCCGAACCCGCGCGCGCGGCTGAGAAAGGACGGATCGATGTCGATCACCTCCTCCGAGATCGTCGACGCCGCGGGCGTCGACACGGCGGCCGGGGCGCCGCCCCCCGGCGGCGGGCGCCGCATCCCGCTGCCCCCGCTCACCCCCAAGCTCGTCGTCGGGTCGGGCCTCGTGGCCGCGTTCGTGCTCTTCGGGCTGCTCGGCCCGCTGGTCGTGCAGGACCCGTCGGCGGTGAACAGCATCGGCATGACGCCGCCGTCCGCCGACCACCTGCTCGGCACCACCCAGACCGGCCAGGACGTGCTCGCCCAGCTCGCCTACGCGACCCGCGGGTCGCTGCTCATCGGCGCGATCGTGGGAGTGCTCACCCTGGTGCTCTCGGCCTTCTTCGGCGTCGTCGGCGCGTACGCCGGCGGCCTCACCGACGAGGCGTTCTCCCTGCTCTCGAACGTCATGCTGGTGATCCCCGGCCTGCCGCTGGTGATCGTCATCTCCAGCTACGTGCCGGACAAGAGCATCCTGCTCGTGGCGTTCGTGCTGGCGATCACCGGCTGGGCCGGGTCGGCGCGCGTGCTGCGCGGCTTCACCCTCAGCGTCCGCGGCCGGGACTACGTGCTCGCCGCCCGCGTGGCGGGGGAGCGGCCGTGGCGCGTGCTCGTCGTCGAGATCCTGCCGAACCTCATCCCGCTGCTCGCGTCGCAGGTGGTCATGGCGGTCATCTTCGCCATCCTCGGCGAGGCCGGCCTGTCGTTCCTCGGGCTCGGGGCCACCGGGTCGTTCACCTGGGGCACGATGCTCTACTACGCGCAGAACGGCCTGGCCCTGCGCCTCGGCGCCTGGTGGTGGTTCGTGCCGCCGGGCCTGGCGATCGCCGTCTTCGGCGCCGCGCTGTCGCTGGTCAACTACTCCATCGACGAGATCATCAACCCGAAACTGCGCAGCCAGACGCGCTCCGAGCGCAAGGGGTGGCGCCGCAGCGCGCGCACCGCCGCCGTGGCGACCGACCCGACGGAGGTGGCCGCATGAGCGCGGCGACGCAGACGAGCCCGGCACCGACGGGCACCGGTCGCCCGCCGGTGCTGTCCATCCGGGACCTCAGCATCACGTACCAGACCGCGACGCCCGTGCACGCCGTGCGCGACGTCAGCCTGGAGCTGGGCCGCGGCGAGGTCCTGGGGCTGGCCGGCGAGTCCGGCTGCGGCAAGTCGACGCTCGCCTACGGGGTGACCCGGCTGCTCAAGCCGCCGGCCGAGGTGACGTCCGGGTCGGTCGAGTTCCACTCCCGCGAGGGGTACGCCCTGGACGTCATGCGGATGGACGGCGAGGAGCTGCGGCAGTTCCGCTGGTCGAAGATCTCGATGGTCTTCCAGGGGGCGATGAACTCGCTCAACCCCGTGAAGAAGGTCCGCGACCAGCTCGACGACGTGCTGTCCACGCACCGGCCCGACATGTCGAAGGCGCAGCGCCGCACCCTGTGCGGCGAGCTGCTCGAGCGGGTCGGGGTGGACCGCAACCGGCTCACCGCGTACCCGCACGAGCTGTCCGGCGGCATGCGGCAGCGCGTGATGATCGCGATGGCGATGGCGCTCGACCCGCAGGTCATGATCATGGACGAGCCGACGACGGCGCTCGACGTCGTCGTCCAGCGCGAGATCCTGCAGGAGATCTCCCGCCTGCGCGACGAGCTCGGCTTCGCGGTCATGTTCATCACCCACGACCTGCCGCTGCTGCTGGAGATCAGCGACCGGATCGCGGTGATGCGCGAGGGCCGGGTGGTGGAGCTGGCCGACGCGCTCACGCTCTACACCAGCCCCCAGCACGAGTACACGCGCACGCTGCTGTCGTCGTTCCCCAGCCTCACCGGGGAGCGCGGCGGGTTCGTGCGGCACGGGTCGCGGGCGGTGCGCCCGGCCGCCGACGTCGAGGAGGAGACGGTATGACCACGCTCGAGGTGCGCGACGTCGTCAAGGAGTACCGGCTGCGCGCCGGCTTCCGGTCCACCGTGCTGCGGGCCGTGGACGGGGTGTCCTTCCGGCTCGAGCCCGGCCGGACCACCGCCCTGGTGGGCCAGTCCGGGTCCGGCAAGTCGACGGTCGCAAAGATGCTCATGCACCTGGAGCGCCCCACCACGGGAGAGATCCTCGTGGACGGCGCCCGCGTGCGGCGGGGGCGGCGGGCCGAGGTGGCCTACCGCAGCCGGGTGCAGATGGTGTTCCAGGACCCCTTCGGCTCCCTCAACCCGTACCACTCGATCGGCCACCACCTGGAGCGGCCGGTGCGCCTGCACCACCCGCGCCTCGGCGACGCCGAGGTGCGGGAGCGGGTACTGGGGCTGCTGCGGCGCGTGCGCCTGGACCCCGCCGAGGCGTACGCCCAGCGCCGCCCGCACGAGCTGTCCGGCGGGCAGCGGCAGCGGGTCGCCATCGCCCGAGCACTCGCGCCCGAGCCCGGCATCCTCGTGGCCGACGAACCCGTCTCCATGCTCGACGTGTCCATCCGGCTCGGCGTGCTCAACCTGCTCGCGTCGCTGCAGGAGGAGGACGACCTCGGCGTCCTGTACATCACGCACGACCTGGCCACCGCCCGGCACTTCTCCGACGAGATCCTGGTGATGCACCAGGGCCGGATCGTGGAGGGCGGGCCGGCCGACGACGTCATCCTGCGCCCGCAGCACGACTACACCAAGACGCTGCGCGCGGCGTCGCCGGACCCCGACCGGCGCCTCGCGGAGCTGTCGTGACCGGGCGCCGCGCGCCGCAGGCGGGCGCGCGGCGCCCGTGTCGTGACACCCTGAGCCGGGAGGTTGACCATGACAGAGGTGCTCGGTGGTGCCGGGCCGGCGGCGGGGCCGTCGAGCCGCTCGGCCGTGCTCGACGCGATCCGCGCCGCGGGGACGATCAGCCGCGTCGAGATCACGGCCGCCACGGGCCTGACCGGGGCCACCGTGTCGACCACGGTGCGCCGGCTCATCGAGGACGGGCTGGTGCAGGAGTCGGGGCTCGGGGAGTCCACCGGCGGCAAGCGGCGCGTGCTGCTGGAGCTGGTGCCCACGAGCCGGCACGCCGTGGGGGTGCACCTGGACGGCACGGACGTCACGTACGCCCTGGTGAACCTCGACGGCGCGGTGGTGGCGCGGCTGCGCCGCACCTCGGTGACCGGGGACCCGGACGACGTGGTGCGGGGCATGGCCGAGACGGTGCGCGGCCTGGTCGACAGCGCCGGCGCCCGCTGGGAGAACGTGCTCGGCCTCGGCGTCGTCTCGCCGGGCCCGCTCGCGACCGGCTCGCGAATGGTCCTGACCGGGCCGGCCGCGGGCGGCTGGGCGGACTTCCCCCTCGGCCCGCGGCTCGGGGAGGCGACGGGGCTGCCCGTCGTCCTCGACAACGACGCGACGGCCGCGGCCGTGGGCGAGCACTGGACCGGCGGGGCGGGGGGCAGCACGGCGTTCGCGGCGCTGTACCTCGCCACCGGGATCGGCTCCGGCGCCGTGCTCGACGGCGTCCCGCTGCGCGGCGTGAGCTCCAACGCGGGCGAGATCGGGCACGTGTGCGTGGAGGCCGACGGGCCGGAGTGCTGGTGCGGGTCGCGCGGCTGCGTGGAGGCCCTGGGCGGCCCACGGGTCGTGGTCGCGGCGGCCGAGGCGGCCGGCTTCGACCTCGGCGGCGCGGACCGGCCCGTGTCGGTGCGCTTCGCGGCCCTCGCCCGCGCGGCGCTCGCGGGCGACCCCGTCGCCGCCAACCTGCTGCACCGCTCGGCCCGCTACGTCGCGATCGCCGCGCAGACCCTCGCGCGCGTGCTCGACGTCGACCGCCTCGTCCTCACGGGCCCGGCGATGGCGCTCGCCGGGTCGCTCTACCTGCCCGCCGTCCAGGAGCGCCTGGCCGCGTCGTCGTTCGCGCCGCAGGACCACGGCGTCCAGGTGGTCATCTCGTCCGCCGCGGCGGAGGCCGCCGCGATCGGCGCGGCCGCCCTCGTCCTGCAGGGCGAACTCGTGGCCCGCACCGGCGGCCTGCGCGTCGCGGCCGGCTGACCGGGTCGCCGCCACCGCTTCCGCCGCCACCGACCCCCTCGCCGCTGCTCCCGTCGCCCCGCCGCGCCGTCATCCCCGTCTCGTGACCCCCGACATCCTCCGGAGGAACCGCATGTCCCGCACCACCGCCGTCTCGCGCGAGCTGCACGACGGCTGGACCGTCCGCGCCGTCGCGGGCCCCGTCCCCGACGACCTCGCCGCCGTCCTGCACGACCCGCGCGGCGTCCCCGCCACCGTGCCCGGAACCGTGCACACCGACCTGCTCGCCGCGGGCCTCATCCCCGACCCGTACCTCGACGACCACGAGGCGCTGCTGAAGTGGGTCTCGGCGTGCGACTGGGAGTACCGCACCACCGTCGCGTGGGAGCCCGACGGCCGCGACCGGCAGGACCTGGTCCTCGACGGCCTCGACACGGTCGCCACGATCACGCTCAACGGCGCCGAGGTGGGCCGCACCGCGAACCAGCACCGCCGCTACCGGTTCGACGTCTCGGCGCTGCTCCGCCCGGGCGCCAACGAGCTGACGGTGCGGTTCGCGTCGCCCGTGCGCGAGGCCGACGCCCGCAGCCTGTCCCTCGGGTACCGCCCGCAGGTGAACCACCACCCGTTCAACGCGCTGCGCAAGGCCGCGTACAACTTCGGCTGGGACTGGGGCATCGACGCCGCGACGGTCGGCGTCTGGCGGCCCGCGCGGCTCGAGTCGTGGAGCACGGCCCGCCTCGCCGAGGTCCGCCCGCTGGCGACCGCCGACGTCGCCCGCGGCGTCGGCCTGCTCGACGTGCACGTCCGCGTGGAGCGCGCGGGGGCGCGGGACGCCGGCCCGCTCGACGTCGCCGTCCGCGTGACCGGGCACGGCGCAGACGTCGCCGGCACCGCGCACCTGGCCGCGGGGGAGGACGCCGCCCTCGTGCGCCTCGAGGTGCCGGACGCCGCCCTCTGGTGGCCGCGCGGGTACGGCGACCAGCCGCTGCACGACGTCGCGGCGACTCTCACGGCTGCCGACACGGACGGCGCCGCCCCGGCGCCCGACGACGCCCTCGACCGCTGGGCGACGCGCACCGGCTTCCGCACCGCGCGGCTCGCGGTGGAGCCGGACGCCGACGGCACGTCGTTCACGATCGTGGTCAACGACCGGCCCGTGTGGGTCAAGGGCGCCAACTGGATCCCCGACGACGAGTTCCTGCCGCGCGTCACCCGCGCCCGCTACGCCGCGCGCCTCGACCAGGCGGAGCTGGCCGGCATCAACCTGCTGCGCGTGTGGGGCGGCGGGGTCTACGAGGCCGACGACTTCTACGCCGAGTGCGACGAGCGCGGCGTGCTCGTGTGGCAGGACTTCGCGTTCGCCTGCGCCGCGTACGCGGAGGAGGAGCCGCTGCGGGCGGAGGTGGAGGCGGAGGCCCGCGACAACGTCGCCCGGCTGGCGCCCCACCCGAGCCTCGTGCTGTGGAACGGCAGCAACGAGAACATCTGGGGCCACGGCACCTGGGGCTGGATCAAGCGCCTCGACGGCCGCACCTGGGGGCTCGACTACTACGAGAACCTGCTGCCGGCCGTCGTCGCCGAGCTCGACGGCACCCGCCCGTACACGCCGTCGAGCCCCTGGTCCGGCGACCTGCCGATCAAGCCCGACCTGTTCCCCAACGACCCGCGGCACGGGTCCATGCACTCCTGGGAGCTGTGGAACCGGGAGGACTGGCCGCACTACCGGGACGTCGTGCCGAGGTTCATGGCGGAGTTCGGCTGGCAGGGCCCGCCCACCTGGTCCACGCTCGTGCGCTCGGTGAGCGACGACCCGCTGACGCCCGAGTCGCCGGGCATGCAGGTGCACCAGAAGGCGGCGAGCGGCAACGACAAGCTCACCGACGGCCTGGTGGCCCACGTGCCGCTGCCGGACGACATGGACGACTGGCACTGGGCGATGTCCTGGAACCAGGCCACCGCCGTCCGCGTCGCGGTGGAGCACCTGCGCTCGTGGAGCCCCCGCTGCATGGGGTCGGTGATGTGGCAGCTCAACGACTGCTGGCCGGTGACGTCGTGGGCCGCCGTGGACGGCGACGGCCGCCCCAAGCCGCTGCTGCACGCCCTCGCCCGCGCGCACGCCGACCGGCTCGTGACGATCCAGCCGCGCTCCGCCGCGGGCGGCGAGCCGGCCGGGGACGGCACCGACACCCTGGCGGCGGTGCTCGTCAACGACACCGACGAGGCCTGGGCCGGCACGCTGCGGTGGCGCCGGGTGGGCTTCGACGGGGCCGAGGTGGCCGCGTCCGAGCAGGTCGTCGAGGTCGGGCCCCGGGCCGCGGTCACCGTGCCGGTGCCCTCGGCGCTCGCATCGGTCTCTGACGGTGCCGGCGCCGACGGCGCGGGGTCCGAGGTGCTCGTCGCGACCGTCGGCGATGCCCGGGACCTGTGGTTCGCCGCCGAGCCGCGCGACTCCGCGCTCGCCGCGCCCCGCCTGCAGACCGCGGTGGACGCCGTCCCGGGCGGGTTCCTGGTGCGGGTCACCGCGCAGAACCTGGTGCGCGACCTCACCCTCCTCGCGGACAAGGCGCACCCCGACGCCCGGGTGGACGACATGCTCGTCACCCTGCTGCCGGGGGAGAGCGTCACCCTGCGCGTGACCGTGCCCGACGGCGCGGACGTCGACCCCGACGCGCTTGTGGCGCCGCACGTGCTGCGGTCGCTCAACCAGCTCGTCGCCGACCGGTGACGGACGCCGCCCGGCACGTGCACCTGCGCGCCGGCGGGGTGAGCCTCGTGCTGCGCCTCGCCGGCGGGCGGCTGCCGGCCGTCGTGCACTGGGGCGCCGACCTCGGCGACCTCGACGACGACGCGCTGGCGGCGCTGGCGCTCGCCGCCGCGCCGCAGCCGTTCGGGTACCCCGTCGACGGACCGATGCCGGTGTCCCTGCTGCCCGAGGCGTCCGCCGGCTGGCCGGGGCTGCAGGGCGTCACCGGCCACCGGGCGGGGGCCGCCCCGGCGCCGCGGTTCGTCGTGACGGGCGTCGAGACCGTGGAGCTGCCCGCGCCGTGGGCCTCTGGTGTCGTCGTGACGGCGGCCGACGAGGACGCCGGTCTGGCCCTGCGCCTCGAGGTCGAGCAGGCGCGCTCCGGCCTGGTCCGGCTGCGCGCCGCGGTGCGCTCGACGTCGGGACCGACCGGCGACCCGACCGTCGACCCGACCGCGCCCTACGACCTCGCCGGCGTGCTGCCGGCGC
The DNA here is from genome assembly GCF_042728595.1 of Isoptericola sp. NPDC060185. Taxonomy (NCBI): domain Bacteria; kingdom Bacillati; phylum Actinomycetota; class Actinomycetes; order Micrococcales; family Promicromonosporaceae; genus Isoptericola; species Isoptericola sp. NPDC060185. The sequence goes on from NZ_JBHWYY010000012.1 coordinate 24,192, forward strand.
TGCCGGTGCCGGCGCGCGCCGTGGAGCTGCTGGACGTCACCGGCCACCAGCTGCGCGAGCGGTCGCCGCAGCGGCTGCCGTTCGTGCACGGGCGGCACGAGCGCGGCAGCCTGCGCGGCCGGCCCGGGTTCGACAGCGGCTTCCTGCTCTGCGCGGGGGAGCCCGGGTTCGGCGACCGGCACGGCGAGGTGTGGGCCGTGCACGTCGGCTGGTCGGGCAACCAGCGCATGGTCGCCGAGCGCTCGCCCCACGGCGTCGCCCTGCTCGCCGCGGGGGAGGCACTGCTGCCGGGCGAGGTGCGCCTCGGCGCCGGCGAGGAGTACGTCTCGCCGTGGACGTACGCGGTGCACGGCGTCGGGCTCGACGGCGTGCGCGCCCGCGTGCACGACTGGCTACGCGCGCGTCCCCAGCACCCCCGCGCGCCGCGACCGGTCGTCGTGAACACGTGGGAGGCGGTGACGTTCGACCACGACCTGGGGCGGCTCACCGCGCTGGCCGAGGCGGCCGCCGCGGCGGGCGCCGAGCGGTTCGTGCTCGACGACGGGTGGTTCGGCGCGCGGCGCGACGACGGCGCCGGCCTGGGCGACTGGGTGGTCTCGCCCGACGTCTGGCCCGACGGGCTGTGGCCGCTGGTGGACCGCGTGCGCGCGCTCGGGATGGACGTCGGGCTGTGGGTGGAGCCCGAGATGGTCAACCCGGACTCCGACCTGGCGCGGGCCCACCCGGAGTGGCTGCTCACCGGCGCGGGCGGGCGCCCGCTGGGCCCCGCGCGGCGCCAGCAGGTGCTCGACCTGGCCCACCCGGGCGCGTACGCGCACGTGCGGGACCAGCTCGACGCCCTGCTCGAGGAGTACCCGATCGCCTCCCTCAAGTGGGACCACAACCGGGAGCTCGTCGGCGCGGGGCACGCGCCGTCGGGCCGCGCGGCCGCGCACCGGCAGACCCTGGCCCTCTACCGGCTGCTCGACGAGCTGCGTGCCCGCCACCCGGGCCTGGAGATCGAGACCTGCGCGTCCGGCGGGGCGCGCGTGGACCTGGGGATCCTGGAGCGCACCGACCGCGTGTGGGCCTCGGACTCGACCGACGCGCACGAGCGGCAGCAGATCCAGCGCTGGACCGGCCTGCTGGTGCCGCCGGAGATGCTCGGCGCGCACGTCAGCGCCCCCGTCGCGCCGACGTCGGGCCGGGCCGTGCCGCTCGACTTCCGCGCGGCGACGGCCCTGTTCGGGCACCTCGGCATCGAGTGGGACCTCACCGAAGCGGCGCCGGAGGACCGGGCCCGCGTCGCCGCCTGGGCGGCGTACTTCACGGAGGTGCGCGGCCTGCTGCACGGCGGCGCCGCGGTGCACGCCGAGCACCCCGACCCCGCCTACCGGCTGCACGGCGTCGTCGCGCCCGGCGCGGACGACGCGCTGTTCGCCTGGGTATGCACGGCCACCTCGGACACGTGGCCGCCCGGCGCGGTGCCCCTGCCCGGCCTCGACAGGCGGCGCACCTACCGGGTGCGGCTGGACGGGCCGGCGCGCACGCTCGACGGCGTCGCCGCACGCTGGGGCACCACGCTGCCCTGGGTCGACGCCGGCGGGGTCACGCTGCCCGGCGCGGTGCTGGCCGACGTCGGGCTGGCGATGCCCGTGCTCGACCCGGACCGGGCGGTGCTGCTGCGGGTGACCGCCGTCAGCGCGGCCGGCTGAGCGCGCGGTCCACGGCCGACAGCGGGATGTGCGCCCACGCGGGCCGCTGCCGGGTCTCGTAGACGACCTCGTAGAGCGCCTTGTCGAGCACGAGGGCGGCGAGGACGGCGTCGGCCGTGGGCGGGTCGAGGTCCGGGGAGCGGCGGGAGGCCAGGCCGCTCACCGCCGCCGACGCGTCGGCGGACTGGCGGTAGCGGGCGACGAAGGCGTGCACGGCCTCCGCCTCCCAGTACGGGTCGGGCGCCCCGCCCACCGCCGCCGCGTACGCGAACGACCGGACCATGCCCGCGACGTCGCGCAGGGGGAGGTCCGGCGCGGAGCGCTCCGCGGCGGGGCGCTGCGGCTCGCCCTCGAAGTCGAGCAGCTTCCAGCCGGTGGCGCCGTGCAGGGCCTGGCCCAGGTGCAGGTCACCGTGCACGGTCTGCAGGCGCAGCCGGGGCAGGCGGCCCTGCAGGTCGTCGAGGAGGGCGTCGATCTCCGTCTCGCGCGCGGCCAGGGACGGCGCCTCGGCCGCGGCGAGCGCCGCCCTCCGGCGCAGGCCGCCCACGAACGCCTCCGGGTCGAGCAGCGGTCCCGGCGGCATGGCCTGGCGCAGCACCACGTGCAGCTCCGCCACGGTGCGCCCGAGGTCCGCCGCGAGGTGCGCGAACGACTCGCCCCGCCCGGCGTGCTCGCAGGCCAGCTCGAACCCGTCCTGGGCCTGGGGCACCAGCTCGCTGAGCACGGCCAGGGCCGTGGTCACCCCCGGCCCGGTGGGCACCTGCAGGGCGCCGAGGAACCGCGGCACCCCGTCCCACCCGGCGCGCGTGAGGGCGCGCGGCACGACGACGTCGGGGTGCGGGCCCGGGGTCACGGTCCGCAGGATCTTGAGCATCCCGCCCGAGGACCCGGGGGACGGCACGCCCGGCAGCACCACGCTGGTGTTCGACTGCTCCCCGGCGACGACGTGCCCGCCGGCCACCAGGTCGGCGTCGGGCACCCCGTCGCCGGCGCCGGTCGCGCGCAGCAGCGCGAGCCACCCCGCGGGGTGGGCCCCGCCGTCGTGCACCGCGACCGGCCCTGCGGCGGTGTGCACCTCCGCGATGAACCCGGGCCCCCGGTCGGCCGGGTCGGTGAGCACCAGCGGCACCTGCGCCACCGCGGCGCCGCCCGGCACCCCGGCGCCGCGCAGCCGGGTGAGCACGACGACGACGTGCTCGTCGTCGAAGGTCACCGCGAGCCAGGGCTCCACCTGCACGCCGGCGCCGCTCGCGCCGCCCGCGGGGAACCAGCGGCGGCCGGGCAGCCAGGCCGCGAGCAGGTCCCCGACGCTCGGGTCGGGGACGTCCGCGGCCGGCCGCACGGCGGTCATGCCCGCTCGCCCCCCGGGGCCGACCCGGCCGGCGGCGTGAGGAGCAGCCAGTAGAAGTCGCGCGAGCCCCATGTCATCGTGACCTCGCCGTCGGGCGCCACGTCGGGGAACCTCGCCCCGCCGAAGAGGTCGGTCAGCGACCACCCCGCGTACCCCGGCAGCCGCACCCGCGCCGACCGCGCCGTCGCGGACAGGTTCGCCGCCACCAGCAGCGTCTCGTCCGGCGTCGCGCGCGTGAACGCGAGCACCGCCTCGTCGTCCGCGTCGAGGGCACCGAGGTCGCCGGTGCCGAACGCCGGGTGCAGCCGCCGCACCGCGAGCATGCCGTGCACCCAGTGCAGCAGCGACGACGACTGCGCGAGCTGCGCCTCCACGTTGGTGTGCTGGTAGTGGTGCACCAGGGACTGCACCAGCGGCAGGTACAGCTGGCCCGGGTCGGCGGTGGAGAAGCCGGCGTTGCGGTCGGGCGTCCACTGCATGGGCGTGCGCACGGCGTCGCGGTCCGGCAGCCAGATGTTGTCGCCCATGCCGATCTCGTCGCCGTAGTACAGGCACGGGCTGCCGGGCAGGCTCAGCAGGAGGGCGTGCGCGAGCTCGATCTCCTTGCGGGAGTTGTCGAGCAGCGGCGCCAGGCGCCGGCGGATGCCGATGTTGGCGCGCATGCGCGGGTCGGGCGCGAACCACCCGTACATCGCCGCGCGCTCCTCCGTGGAGACCATCTCCAGGGTCAGCTCGTCGTGGTTGCGCAGGAACGTGGACCACTGGCCGCCCGGGGCGGGCACGTCCGGCGTGTCCGCGAGGATGTCCAGCAGGGGCCGGGCGCGCTGGTCGCGCATCGCGTAGTACACCCGCGGCATCACCGGGAAGTGGAAGCACATGTGGCACTCGGGCTCGTCCGCCGTGCCGAAGTAGTCCACCACCTCCTGCGGCCACTGGTTGGCCTCGGCCAGCATGATCCGGCCCGGGTACTCCTCGTCGATCATGCGGCGCACCCGGCGCAGGAACGCGTGCGTCTCCGGCAGGTTCTCGCAGTTGGTGCCCTCGGCCTCGAACAGGTACGGGACGGCGTCGAGCCGGAACCCGTCCACGCCGATGCCCAGCCAGAACCGCGCCACGTCGAGCATCGCGTCCACCACGCGCGGGTTCTCGAAGTTGAGGTCCGGCTGGTGGCTGAAGAAGCGGTGCCAGAAGTACTGCCGGCGCTCGGGGTCGAACGTCCAGTTGGACGTCTCGGTGTCCACGAAGATGATGCGCGCGTCCGGGTAGCGGGTGTCGTCGTCGGACCACACGTAGAAGTCGCCGTACGGGCCCTGCGGGTCGGAGCGCGACGCCTGGAACCACGGGTGCTGGTCGCTGGTGTGGTTCATCACCAGGTCCACCACCACGCGGATGCCGCGGGCGTGCGCCGCCTCGATCAGCTCGGTGAAGTCGCCGAGCGTGCCGTACTGGCCCGCGATCGCCGTGAAGTCCGCGACGTCGTACCCGCCGTCGCGCAGCGGCGACGGGTAGAACGGCGGCAGCCACAGGCAGTCCACGCCCAGCCACTGCAGGTAGTCGAGCCGCTCCGTCACGCCCCGCAGGTCGCCCGTGCCCCCGCCGGCCGTGTCCGAGAACGCCCGCACGATCACCTCGTAGAACACGGCCGTGCGGTACCACTCCGGGTCGTCGGACAGGCCCGGCTTGTCCAGCGGTGGTGGAGTCGGCTGCGCGCGCGTGGGCAGCGCCTGCACCGGCACCTGCCGCGTGATCGGGCGGGGCACCGGTGCGCCGCGGGCCGTGGCCGGCACGTCCGGGGTCATCGCTGTCCCGTCATGGCCGGCCTGTCATGCCAGCCCCACCGTGAGCACGTGCGCCACCTGCTCGCGCGGGTCGAGCCGGACGTACGGGTGCGCGCCCCACGGGTACGTGGCGCCCGACAGCTCGTCGTGCGCGACGAAGAACGGCTGGTCCTCCACGCCGTCGGGCCGCGTCAGGCCGAGGGCCTCGAGGTCGAGCAGCACCGTGGACTCCTGCGTGGCCCAAGGGTCCAGGTTGAGCACCACCAGCACGACGTCGTCCTGCGTCGCGCCCGGCCGGCCGGCCGCGGGCAGGTGCTCGGCCCGCACGCGGCGCGAGAACGCCACCACCTGGTCGTTCGTCGTGGGGTGCACGGCGAGGTCGCGCAGCTGCTGCAGCGCCGGGTGCGCGCGCCGGACCTCGTTGAGGCGGCGCAGCAGCGTCGAGATCCCGATGACGTCGGCCTGCGACCAGTCGCGGGGCTTGTACTCGTACTTCTCGTTGTCGATCTGCTCCTCGACGCCCGGGCGCGGCACGTTCTCCACCAGCTCGTAGCCGGAGTAGACCCCCCACGTCGGGCTGCCGAGCGCCGCCAGGACCGCGCGCACCGCGAAGCCCGCCACGCCGCCGTGCTGCAGGTACGGGGGCAGGATGTCGTGCGTCGTCGGCCAGAACGACGGGCGCAGCACCGAGCCCTGCGGCCCGGCGACCTCCTGGAGGTACTCCTCGACCTCCTCCTTGGTGTTGCGCCAGGTGAAGTACGTGTACGACTGGTGGAAGCCGATCCGCGCGAGGGTCTGCATCATCGCGGGCCGGGTGAACGCCTCGGACAGGAAGATCACCTCGGGGTGCGCGGCGTGCACCCGCGCGAGCAACCACTCCCAGAAGTCCAGCGGCTTCGTGTGCGGGTTGTCGACGCGGAACGCCGTGACGCCGCGGTCGATCCACAGCTCCACGATCCGCAGGATCTCCGCCGACAGGCCCTCGGGGTCGCGGTCGAAGTTCAGCGGGTAGATGTCCTGGTACTTCTTGGGCGGGTTCTCGGCGTAGGCGATGGTGCCGTCCGCGCGCACCGTGAACCACTCCGGGTGCTCGGTCACCCACGGGTGGTCCGGCGAGCACTGCAGCGCCAGGTCGAGCGCCACCTCCAGGCCCTCCTTCCGGGCGGCGGCCGTGAACGCGCGGAAGTCCCGCTCCGTGCCCAGGTCGGGGTGGATCGCGTCGTGCCCGCCGTCGGGCGAGCCGATCGCGTACGGGCTGCCCGGGTCGCCCGGCTGCGGGTCCAGCGTGTTGTTGCGGCCCTTGCGGAACGTGGTGCCGATCGGGTGCACGGGGGTGAGGTAGACGACGTCGAACCCCATCTCCGCGATCGCCGGCAGCCGCTGCGCCGCCGTCGCGAACGTGCCGGACCGCCACGTCCCGTCCTTGCGGCGCTTCGCCCCCTCGGAGCGCGGGAACATCTCGTACCAGCTCCCGGCGAGCGCCAGCGGCCGGCTCACGCGCAGCGGGTACGCGGCGCTCGCGGTCACGAGGTCGCGCAGGGGATTCCGGCGCAGCGCGTCATTCACGGCCGCCGTCATCGCCATCGCGAGGCGTGCCTCGGGGGGGCGGGTGGCGTCGGCGAGCTCGCGGGCCGCCGCCTCGAGGGTCGCCGCGTCGGCGGCGGGCCGGGCGGCCTGCAGCTCCGGAGCGACGATGCGCTCGAACAGCAGCCGGCCTTCCGCGAGCACCAGGTCGACGTCCTGCCCGGCGTCGAACTTGATCACCGCGTCGTGGGACCACGTGCCGTACGGGTCGGACCACGCCTCGACGCGGTACGACCAGTCGCCCTCCCCGTCCGGCTGGACGAAGCCGCGGAACCGGTCCAGGCCGGGCGCAACGTCGACCATCGGGGCGGTGGAGTGCACCGCGCCGTCCGGGGCGAGGAGAACGGCGGTGGCCCCGACGGCGTCGTGCCCCTCCCGGAACACCGTGGCCTCGACGGGCACCACCTCGCCGACCGCGGCCTTCGCCGGCCAGCGCCCGCCCTCGACGACGGGGGAGAGGTCCAGGACGGGTATCCGTCCGATCGGCACGTGCGGTGTGGGCTGCGGAGACGTCACGGCCTCCACGCTAGCCAGCCGCCGAGCGTTCCGCGCGGTAGTGCCATGCGTCCTGCCGTAGGTCCCGCGGGGCACTACCGCGGGACGGGAGGCACTACCGGGTCGCGTCGTCCACAGGGCGTCCCCGGCGGCGCCGGCCTCCTGCCACGCTGGTGCCATGCCCGACGACGCGCCCCCGTCACGACGCGACAGCCGGAGGCCGCGGGACACCGCCGTCCCGCGGCCGAGAGCCCTGCCGCCGGTCGTGACCTACGACGAGTCGCGGCGATCCACGATCGAGCGTCGACGGCGGCGCGGTGAGCTGGTACGGGTGGGGCGCGGCCAGTACGCAGGCCCGCCGCCAGCGGAGGCAGGGCCCGCGGTGCAGCGGGAGCAGCGCGTCCTGGCGAGGATCGTCGCAGCGTCCCGGACGCTGCACACCGACTACTGCTTCAGTCACGAGTCGGCAGCGCTACTGCACGGGCTGGGGGTCTACCGACTTGCCGAGGAGGTCCACGTCAGCCAGGCGTGGAAGCCGAAGGTGCGCCGGGAGCGGGGCACCACGTTGCGCAGGCACCCGGTCACGACCCTCGAGCGCACGATGGTCGACTGCGCCCGGTGGCTGCCGGGCGAGCGCGGGCTCGTCGTCGCCGACTCGGGTCTGCGCGCGGGGGCTGACCGTCGCGTCGCCGCATCCGTCCTTGCCGAGGCGGCCGGGAGGCCCGGGGTGCGGCAGGCGCGGCGGATCCTGGAGCTCGCCGACGCGAGGTCGGAGTCGGTGGGGGAGTCGCGGCTGCGCTGGACACTGCACTCGGCCGGTGTCGAGGTGCCGTCCCTCGCCGTCGCCGTGGAGACCTGGCGTGGCACCGTCTGGGTGGACGCCGGCTGGCCGGACCTCAAGGTGGGAATCGAGTTCGACGGCGCGGTGAAGTACTCCGGTGGTGAGTACGGCGACCCGCGCGAGCGGCTGCTCGCCGAGAAGCGTCGCCACGACGCGCTCACGGAGGCGGGGTGGGCCGTCCTCCGGGTCACCTGGGAGGAACTCGCCGACCCGGACCGCCTGATCGCCCGCATCCGGCGGGCGCTCGCCGAGGCGGCCCGCCGTCGTCTTGCGAGGTAGTGCCACCCGTCCTGCGGTAGGTCCCGCCGGGCACTACCGCAGGACGGGAGGCACTACCTCGGCCGTCATTGCCGATCGGCGAGGCGACGTTAGGCGTCGGCGGCGAGGGCGCGGCCGGTCGTGCGGCCGGTGTGCAGGCAGCCGCCGAGGAACGTGCCCTCCAGGGCGCGGTGGCCGTGCACACCGCCCCCGCCGAAGCCGGCGGCCTCGCCGACGGCCCACAGCCCGTCCAGCACGGACCCGTCGGCGCGCAGGACCCGCCCGGACGGGTCGCACCACAGGCCGCCGAGGGTCTTGCGGGTCAGCACCGAGAGCCGGACGGCGAGCAGCGGGCCGTCCTTCGGCGTCGTCAGGGGGCGCGGCTTCGCGACCCGGATGAGCTTGTCCACGCGGTAGTCGCGGGCGGCGCGGGTGGCCACGACCTGCGGGTCCTTGCCCAGGCCGGACGCGACCTGCGCGTCGCGGGCGGCGACGACGGCGGCGAGCGCGGCAGGGTCCACGTGGCCCTTCGCGCCGGGGGTGGCGTCCACCAGCGCGTTCATCTTCGCGGCGAGCTCGTCGGTGGTATCGGCCCAGAGGAACTCGGGCGACTCGGCGGCGAACTTCGCGACGGGCCCGACCGCCTTCGGCAGCACCCGCTGGGCGAGGAGCTTGACGTCCTTGCCGGTGAGGTCGGGGTTCTGCTCCGAGCCGGACAGGGCGAACTCGGACTCCATGATCGCCTTGTTGAGCACGAACCAGGAGTGGTCGTCGCCGCGCCGCGTCACGTGCTGCAGCGCCCCGAGCGCGTCGAAGCCCGGGAACAGCGGGGCGGGCAGGCGGCCGCCGTCGGCGTCGAGCCACAGCGACGACGGGCCCGGCAGGATGCGGATGCCGTGGTTCGTCCAGACGGGCGAGTGGTTGGCGATGCCCTCCGGGTAGTGCCACATGCGGTCCTCGTGCACGAGGGCGCCGCCGGCCTCGGCGGCGACGCCGAGCATCAGCCCGTCGGTGGAGTCCGGGACGCCGGACAGCATCCGCTCCGGCAGCGTGCCGGCCTCGGGGTCCCAGTGCGCGCGGGCCAGGTCGTGGTTGGCGCCGATGCCGCCGGACGCGACCACGACGGCGCCCGCGGCGATCTCCTCGCTGCCCACCACGTCGCGGTTCGACGGCGCGCCGCGGCCGCCGAACGGCAGCCCGGCCACGGGCTGGTCGGCCAGCACGTCGGCGCGCACCCCGGTGACGCGGCCGTCGGTCGTCACCAGGCCGGTGACGCGGCGGCGGAACCGCAGGTCGAGCAGGCCGGCGTCGCGGGCCGCGAGCGCCGCCTCCACGAAGGGTCGGATGATGCCGGGCCCCGTGCCCCAGGTGACGTGGAAGCGGGGCACGGAGTTGCCGTGCTCGGTCCGGCCATCGTCATGGCCGACGGTGTACCCGCCGCGCTCGGCCCACTGCACCAGCGGGAACCAGCGCACGCCCTTGTCGTGCAGCCACGACCGCAGGTCGCCCGCGGCGAACTCGACGAAGCGGCGCGCCCACGCGTACCCGTGCCGATCGGGGCCCTCGCCGCGGTCGGCGCCGGGCGCGAACTGGGCGGAGCCCAGCCAGTCGGACCAGGCCAGGTCCGCGGAGTCGTGCACGCCCATCGCGCGCTGCTCGGGCGAGCCGATGAGGAACAGCCCACCGAACGACCACCATGCCTGGCCGCCGAACGACGCCTCCGGCTCCTGGTCCAGCAGCACGACCCGGCGGCCCGCGGCGGTGAGCTCCGTGGCCGTGACGAGCCCCGACAGGCCCCCACCGATGACGACGACGTCAGCATCCATGCGCGCAGTCTGGCAGAGGTCGGGCGCCCGGTGAACGGCTCGGCCGGGCGACTTCGGGGAACGGCGTCGTGGGGTCAACGCCCGGGTCTCGACGCCATGCATCCCGAAGCGGTACCGTTCTGGGATGACGACGCAGATCGCGGTCCGCCTGCCTGACGAGCTCGTCGCGTGGGTGGACCAGCAGGTGGCCGAGGGGAAGACGCGGAGCCGGGCCTCCGCCGTCGAGCGCGCGCTGCGGCGCGAGGTGCGGCGGCAGCTCGCCGAGCGTGACGCGCAGATCTACGCGGCGACGGCCGACCAGGACGATCCTGACGACCTCGCCGGCATGGTGCGCTGGGTGGAGAAGAACTCGAGCTGGGACCACCTCGACTGATGCGGCCGATCCACATCGTCCACCTGGAGAAGTCGCGTCCCGCGGTCGTCCTCACCCGCCCGGGGGTGCGCGATCGGATGTCACACCTGACCATCGCGCCGATCACCAGCACGGTGAAGGGGCTCTCGGTCGAGGTCCCCGTCGGCCCGCGCAACGGGATCGACCACCCCTGCGTCATCAACTGCGACAACATCGAGACGGTTCATGTCGACCGGGTCGGCCGGAAGGTCGGGTTCCTCCTGGACGACCAGGAGGAGGACCTGGCCCGCGCGATCTCGACGGCGTTCGACCTGGAGGACTTCGGACTCCTGTGACTACCGTCCGACCTACCGCCCGAGGAAGACCTCCACGCTGAGCGACTCGAGCACGGCGTCCTCGGCCTCGTCGTCGGGCGCCTCCGGCCGGTCCCACGCGGAGCTCCACGCCCGCTCCCACGCGCCGCCGCCGGGCGCGGGCGGCAGCGTCACCTCGGCGTCGTCGAGGCCGCCGTTGAGGACGAGGAGCACGTGCGCGTCGCCGTCGTCGGGCCCGGGGCGGAGCATCTGCACCACGCGCCGTCCGGCGACCGCCCAGGCGTCGCGGTCCATGGGCGCGCCGTCGGCGCCGAACCACAGCAGGTCGGTCTCGTCCTCCCCGGGCCGCGGCGAGCCGAGGAAGAACGAGTCCGCGCGCAGGGCGGGGTGCTCGGCGCGCAGGGCCAGCAGGAAGCGGGTGGTGTCGAGCAGGTCGCGCGCGGCGTCCTCGAGGTCCCAGTCGACCCACGACACCTCGCCCGCCTGCGCGTACGCGTTGTTGTTGCCGCGCTGCGTGCGGCCGAGCTCGTCGCCCGCGGTGAGCATGGGCGTGCCCGCGGACAGCAGGAGAGTCGCGAGCAGGTTGCGCTGCGAGCGCCGCCGCAGCGGCACGACGGCGGACCACGGCTCGGTGCCGGTGTCGCCCGCGCCCTCCCCGTCCTCGGCGCCCGGCGCGTGCCCCTCCACGCCGTGGTTCCACGACAGGTTGTGGTCCGAGCCGTCGCGGTTGTCCTCGCCGTTCGCCTCGTTGTGCTTGTGGTCGAAGGCGACGAGGTCGGCCAGGGTGAACCCGTCGTGGGCGGTGACGTAGTTGACGGACGCGACGGGGCCGCGCACCAGCGGCGGGTCGGAGTGCCCGAACAGGTCCGCGGACCCGGCCAGCCGCGTGGTGAGCTCGCGCATGCCGTGCATGGGCCGCCCGTGGGAGCCCTCGCGCGGGGCGTCGAGCCAGAACCCGCGCGCGGCGTCGCGGAACCGGTCGTTCCACTCCGCCATGGGCGGGGGGAAGTTGCCGGTCTGCCAGCCGCCCGGGCCGACGTCCCACGGCTCCGCGACGAGCTTGAGGTTGTTCAGCACCGGGTCGGTCTGCAGCGCCACGAGGAACGGGTGGTCGGGGGAGAAGCCGTGATGGGTGCGGCCGAGGGTCACCGCGAGGTCGAACCGGAAGCCGTCCACGCCCACCACCTCGGCCCAGTAGCGCAGCGAGTCCAGCGCGAGCTGCACCACGCGCGGGCGGCGGAAGTCGAGGGAGTTCCCCGTGCCGGTGACGTCGGCCAGCGCGGCCGGGGAGGCGCCGTCGTGCAGGTAGTAACCGGCGTTGTCGAGGCCGCGCCAGCTCACGTGCAGCGCGTCGTCGCCGCCCTCGCACGTGTGGTTGTAGACGACGTCGAGCAGCACTTCGATGCCCGCCTCGTGGAGCAGGTGCACCATGCCCCGCACCTCGTCCAGGACGGCGGCGGGCCCGGCCTCGCGCGCCGCGCGGGTGGCGTAGGCGGCGTGCGGGGTGAAGAAGCCGAGGGTCTGATAGCCCCAGTAGTTCGTGAGCCCGCGGGCCACGAGGTGCGGCTCGCTGACGAACGCGTGGATCGGCAGCAGCTCGAGGGTGGTGACGCCCAGGCTGGTCAGGTGCGCGATCGTGGCCGGGTGCGCGACGCCGGCGTACGTGCCGCGCAGCTCCGGAGGGACGTCCGGGTGCGTCGCCGTCAGCCCCTGGACGTGCGCCTCGTAGACGACGGTGTCCGCCCACGGCACGCGCGGGCGCGTCAGCGGCGGCGGCCCCGGGTGCGACGCCACCACCACGGAGTGCGGCACGAACGCCAGGGAGTCGCGGTCGTCCGGCGCGCCGTACGGCTCCGCCACCCACCAGCGCCCGTCGGGCGAGTCGGGGTCGGCCGGGTCGCGGGGCGCGCTCGTCGCGCCGAGGGTCTCCGGCCCGTAGGTGAGGTCGCCCACCAGCCCGCGGGCGTACGGGTCGACGAGCAGCTTCGCCGGGTTGTGCCGCTGGCCGGCCCCCGGGTCCCACGCGCCGTGCACGCGGAAGCCGTACCGCTGCCCGGGCCGCACGTGCGGCACGTGGGCGTGCCAGACGCCGTACACCGGCCCGTCGAGCGGGACGCGGCGCTCCGCGTACCGGGCGGGGTCGTGGGGGTCGCGGTGCGGCTCGACGACGTCGATCAGGCACAGCTCGACGCCGTCCGCGTGCGACGCCGCAACGGCCACGTCCACCCCGCCGTCGGGCGTCGGGTGCACCCCCAGCGGCGGGACGTGGCTGCGCCGCGCCAGCGGGCGCGTCAGCGGCGTGACCTTGGGGCGGGACTCCATGGGGACATGCTGCCCGGGGTTGCCGCCGGCCGCGCGCCCGCAGGTCAGGGCAGCATCGACTCCACGGACCGTCGTCGACGTGCCCGGCCTGACGCCGGGCCGGCGTGACGCCCCCGCGTCACGCGAGGTGCTTGATGCGCGCCCCGTAACGCTCCTCGAGGGCCTTGTTGTGCTCGTCGCCCTCCGGGATGTTCGCCGAGATGTACACCGGCGGGACCGTGCCGGCCGCCTGGAGACGCTCGGCGGCGCCGATCGTGAGCAGCTGCGCGATGAACGCCGCCGTGATCGAGGAGACGGCCCCGACCTCGATGCCGTCGCCGAGGTCGAGCGTGGTGTCCCCGTACGGGGCCCGGTTGTCGAGGACGACGTCGGCCACGTCGCTCAGGCGCTTGCCGCTGGGGTGCTTCGGCTCGACGGCGCGGGTGTGCTCCAGGCTCGTCACCGCGATCACGGGGTGCCCCTCGGCCTTGGCGCGCAGGGCGAGACCGACGATCGACCCGTTCACCCCCGAGTTGGAGGCGATGAGGAAGACGTCCGCGGGGTGGATCTCGTAGAGGTCGTAGAGGTCGTCCGAGATGCTGCTGTCCCGCTCGAGGTCGGCGCCCTCCAGCGCGGAGGGCTCGCGGACGCCGCGCAGGACGAGGTCGCGCAACGAGAGGGCGTGGCTCGGGACGAAGCCGCCGGCACGACCGGCGATCTCCATCGCGAACGCCTGCGAGTGCCCGGTGCCGAACGCCTGGAGGATACCCCCGCCCTCGAGGGCGGTGACGATCAGGTCGATCGCCGGGTCGAGGCCGCCCGCGCGCGCGTCCTCGTCGATCGGGTGCAGGCGGTCGAGGACCTGGGTCAGGTAGTCGGTAGTCATCCTGTGGTCGTTCCTTTCGAGGGGGAGGGGTCCGGACGTCGGGACGTCGTGCGCGGGGCGCGACGGTGGGACGCGATGGCGGCGGTCGACGCCGCGAGCATCGTCGTCGTCCGACGGAAGTCCTGGCGCGCCACCATGAGGTAGAGCAGGTCGAGGACGAAGAGCCTGGCGTACCGGGCGGAGAGGTCGTCGGGCTGGAGGTACTCGCCCGGCGCGTAGCCGGTGATGTGCACGTCCGCCACCGCCGCGAGCGGCGAGTGCGGGTCGCTCGTCACCGCCGCCGCGAGCGCCCCCGACGACTTCGCCAGGGACAGCATGTCGATCGTCTCCTTGGTGCGGCCGGAGTGGGAGATGCCGATGGCGACGGTCGACCCGCGCAGGAGCGCCGCGCTGGCCAGGCCGAGGTGGACCTCGCCCCATGCGTGCGCGTTCACGCCGATGCCGTACAGGCGGAGCTGGAGCTCGCGGGCCATGGTGGCGCTGCCGCCGATGCCGTAGATGTCGAGCTGGTCGCTCGCGGCGACGGCGGCCGCGACGCGCTCCACCAGCGCCGTGTCGACGAGGTCGGCGGTGGACTGCAGCGCGGCGACGTGTGCGCCCAGCAGGGTGCGGATCACGTCGGCAGGGCTGTCCGCCGGGTCGAGGGCTCGCCGGACGTCCGGTTCGGCGGCCTCGTGGGTGCTGGACCGGGCGACGTCGGCCGCGGCGCCGACCCGCAGCGGGACGTAGCCCTCGTAGCCGATGAGCCGGCAGAAGCGGGTGACGGTCGCGGCGGACGTGCCGGCGCGCCGGGCGAGCTCGGTGCTGGACAGCTCGAGCGGCAGCGCCGGGTCGTCCAGCAGGAGCTGGGCGATCTTCGTCATCGACTTCGACAGGTGCGGGAGGTTCGCCCGGATCCGGCTCCGGAACCCGGACCCGCCTGCCGGCAGGTGGAGTGCGGTCACGTCCATATGAATATCTGTACCATCTCCGAACGAGGTCGGATGAAAACTGGTTGCAACGTCGTCTCGGGAGCAATGGTGCACGAGTGGCAGGTGGGTCACGGATGACGGTGCTGCTCGCCCTCGACGCCGGAGGGACCTCCACCCGTTGCGTCGTCGTGACCCCCGCCGGTGAGTGCGTCGGGTACGGCCGCGACGGGAGCGGGAACCCGGTCTCGGTGGGCGTCGATGCCGCCGGGAGGTCCGCGGCGGCGAGCGCCGCCGCGGCGCTCGGTGCCGCCGGGGTCGACCCGGCCGACGTCGAGGGGGTGACGCTCGCTGCGGCGGGGGTGAGCGCCCAGACGCCGCTGGAGGAGCTCGGCCGGCCGCTCCGCGACCTGGGCATCACCGCATCGCCCGTCTTCCGGTCGGACCTCCTCGCCACCTTCTTCGCCGGCACCTACCGCGACACCGGCTACGCGCTCGTCGCGGGTACGGGAGCGGCGGCGGTCCGGGTGGAGGGCGGGGAGGTCACGGCGACGGCGGACGGGCTCGGCTGGCTGCTCGGCGACGACGGCTCCGGGTTCTGGATCGGGCGCCGCGTCGTGCGGGCGGCCCTTGCCGACCTCGACCGCCGAGGCGCTCCGACCGCCCTCACGGCGATGCTGCTGCGCGAGCTCGGGCTCGACGGGCCGGCCCCGAGGTCCCGCGACGGCCGGGCGGAAGCGCTGTGGCGTTCCGTCGACGCCCTGTACGCGATGCGACCGGTCGAGCTGGCCCGCTTCGCCCGGCTCGCATTCGAGGCGGACGGCGACGAGGAGGCGGACGCGATCGTCGCCGCCGCGGAGGACGCCCTCGTGCACACCCTCGGGGCCGTCGCCCTCCCGGGCGTGCGCGGTCCCGTGGTGCTGGGCGGCGGCACGGTCGCCCTGCGCCGCACCCTGCCCGGCAGAATCGCCGCCCGGGCCGGCGACGGCGAGCCCCCGGAGGTGCGCGCGGTGACCGACGGGGTGGTCGGCGCGGTCGTGCTGGCGCTGCGCGACGCCGGCACGGTCGTCGACGCGGCCGTGTTCGGGACGGTCACGGGCACTCTCGCGACGCTGCGCTGAGCGGCGTCCGGCGCGCGTCCGACGCGGCCGGCTCTCGACAAGTGGATGAAAATCTCTTTCACCTCGGCGTCGTTATCGTGTACAACAGAACCACTGCAACCCCCGCGTGGCCTGAGACGTGCACCGACGACCGCTCGACGAGGAGTAGCCGTGACCGCTCGACGTTTCCCCCGGCCGGCCAGGACCGTGGCCGTGCTGCTGGCGCTGTCCCTGTCGGTCCTCGGCGTGCCGGCCGTCGCGGGCGCCGCGGAGGAGGCCACGGCGGACCCCGCCGACATCGGCTCCTACGCCCCGGTCGGCACCGAGAACCTGACCGGCGGGGCCGTCGTCACCGCGTCGTCGTCCTACGAGATGGCGGGCGAAGGGTGGAGCCGCGCCAAGCTCGTGGACGGCGTGCTGGCGGCCCCGGGCGCGCCCAACGGGTGGACCACGAACCCCTACGACCAGGTCCTCGACCCCGCCACGCCCGCCTGGGTGGAGGCGTCCCTGCGGTCGGCGTCCCAGGTCGAGCGCGTCGTGCTGTTCCCCCGGAGCGACGTCGGCGCGGAGCCCTACGGGGCGTACTTCCCGGTCGAGTACGCCGTCACGCTGCTCGACGCGACCGGCGAGGCGGTGCACACCGTGCACCTGACCCAGGCGCAGCGCCCGGCCGCGCCCGTCGTCCTCGACCTGGACCAGCCGGTCACCGCGTCGGGAGTGCGCGTGGACGTCTCGCAGCGGTACAGCCAGGACGCGCCCGGCGGCGGGACCGGCAACGACGGCAAGCTCGTGCAGCTCTCCGAGGTCGCCGTCTACGGCGTGCCGGCCGAGGGCACGCTGGAGATCGGCAAGCCGGCGCTGCTGCTCGAGCCGGGCGCGGTCGAGGAGCTGACGTACGAGGCGTCGTTCGGGGACGACGCACCGGAGCTCGTGTGGTCGTCGTCGGACGAGGCGGTCGCGACCGTCGACCGGACGGGCCGGGTGACCGCCGTCGGGCAGGGCGACGCGACCGTCACGCTGGCGGCTCCCGCCGCCGACCGCTCGGCGACCATCGCCGTCGAGGTCGCCGACGACGTCGAGCGCGCCGGCGACGACTTCATGATCACGGTGTTCTGGCCGCCCACGAAGGACTACGTCGACGAGACCCAGTACGGCTACCTGGCCGACGCGGGCATCGACTTCGTCCAGAACGTGCACACCGGCGACCTCACCGACAAGGCGACCAATCTCGAGATGGCCCGGCTGGCGCACGAGCACGGGATGCAGGTCGGCGTGGCCGACCACCGCTTCGGGCCGGGCCTGCTGAACCTCACGGACGCCGAGATCGAGGACCTCGTGCGCGAGTACACCAACGTGCCCGGCGTCGGTGGCTACTACGTCCTGGACGAGCCGTACGACCCGACGCCGTACGCCCGCGTCTTCAACGCCATGAAGGACGCCGCGCCCGAGTACTACCACCACCTGAACTTCCTGCCCGGCTTCGCGTACCCCTCGATGGCCGAGTACGAGGAGTACATGCAGCGCTGGGTCGACCAGACCGGCGCGCGGGACTATCTCATGTACGACCGGTACCCGTTCGGGTGGGCGCCCGGCAGCCTCGACTACACGAGCATGCTCGCGAACATGGAGTCGGTGCGGCGCGTCGGGCTCGCGAACGGTGTCAAGACCGGCCTCTACCTGCAGTCCGTGGGCGTCGTGAACAACTTCCGCCGCACCAACGAGGCCGAGCTGCGGTACGAGGCCAACATGTCGCTGGCCTACGGGTACAAGCAGCTCTCGTACTTCACCTGGTGGACGCCGACGAACCGCGGCGAGGACTTCACCGAGGCGATCATGACCGCCACCGGGAAGAAGACCGACCTGTACGAGCCCGTGCAGCGGCTCAACGCCGAGATCCACGCGCTCGGCCCGACGCTCATGCGGCTCGACGCCAAGGAGGTCTACCTCCACGGCCGGACCTGGGGACAGGAACCCGTCCCGGCGACCTTCCCGGTGCAGTCGCTCACCGACGACGACCTGACGTTCTCCTACCTGCGCGACCGCGAGAGCGGGCGCAACTACGTGATGGTGGTCAACAACAGCTTCACCGAGGCGAAGGACGTCGCGCTGCGGTTCGACGCCGGGATCTCGTCCCTGCAGGAGGTCAGCCGTCGGTCCGGTGACCTGGTCGACGTCGGCCTGTCGGACGGCGTCCTCGAGCGCCGGCTCGACAAGGGCGAGGGCGTGCTTCTCGCGCTCCCGGTGAGCTACGACTACGAGGCGACGCCGACCCCGGGGAACACCAACCTGGCGCGCGGCGCGACGGTCCGGGCGAGCGACTCGGTGGGCTCCGGCGGCTGGTTCGCCCGCGCCACCACGGACGGCGCGCGCTTCTCCGACGGCGGCACCTTCGGCTGGAGCACGACGACGTCGGACGCCTCGCGCACCGCGCGGGCCACCGTGGACCTGGGCCGGGCGCAGACCGTCGACCGCGTCGACCTCTACCCGGCCGGCAACCTCCTCGACCGCGGCGCGACCTTCCCCCGCGACTACACCGTGGACGTCTCGACGGACGGCGAGACGTGGCGGACCGTCGCGTCAGCGAGCGGCCAGGAACCGCCGTCGTCGGGGGTGACGCACGCCTTCGACGCCGCGCAGGCGCGGTACGTGCGCGTGTCCGTGACGGCGATGAACGCCACCGACGACGGCTACGCCGCGGCCCTCGCGGAGATCGAGGTCTTCCACGACGACGGCGGCACGCCGCCGGTCGAGCAGCCTCCGGCGGTCCCGCGGCCCGACCCGTACGTCGAGGGGCAGAACGTCGCGCGGGGCAAGACCGTCGTGGTGTCGTCGTCGACCCCGGACGCCAGCCACGAGCAGTGGGGCTGGTCGTCGAAGTTCCTCGCCGACGGCCGGACGGACAACGGCTGGTCCAGCGGCCTGGGGCGCAACGCCCGCCCCGATGCGGTCGAGTGGGCGGCGGTCGCGCTCGGAGCCACGCACGACGTCAGCAAGGTCGTGCTGCACCCGAAGGGCACGTTCGCGGTCGACTACCGGGTGCAGGTGTCGCTCGACGGCCGGCGCTGGACGACGGTCGCGGACGTGACGGGCGACGACGGCAGCACCGCGCCGCGGACGTTCGCGCTCGACGAACCGGCGCCCGGCGCCTACGTCCGCGTCGTCAGCAGCAGGCTGCGCTCGGGCGGTCGCGACGGCTACCTCATGCAGGTCGCGGACGTCGAGGTGTACGGCACGCCGGCGAGCGACCGCACCGCGCTGCGGGCGCTGCTCGACGACGTGGCCTCCCTGGCCGAGGCGGACCACACGCCCGAGAGCTGGGCGCTGCTCGCCGAGCCGCTGGAACAGGCGCGTCGGGTCGAGGCGCTGGCGTACCCGTACCAGTTCCAGGTCGACGAGGCCGAGGACGCGCTCGCCCAGGTGCGGGACGGCCTGGTCCGCATACCCGTCTGGAGCCGCTCGGCGACGTACACCGGGGGCGAGTACGTGACGTACGACGGTCGCGCGTACCGCGCGTCGTGGTGGACGAAGGGGAGCGCGCCCGGATCGTCGCCCTGGGGCGCCTGGGCGGAGCTCGGCACCTCCGTGGACACCGCGTACGGGCGGGTCCGGACATGGACAAGCTCGTGGATCTACGACGACGGCGACCGCGTCGTCCACGGCGGCCGGGTCTGGGAGGCGCAGTGGTGGAGCCGCAACCAGGTGCCGGGGACGGACGGGGGCCCATGGCGCGCCGTCGGGGCCGGGGCATGACTCCTCGGTGCGTGCCCGGGTGGTGCGGGCTGAAAGGACGACGGGCCCACGGGTAGGCTCGGCACCGTCGGCCGCGGCGCCTGCGGCCGGTCGTCACCACCGTGAGCTGGAGGTCGCGCCTGTGCGCATCGTCGTCGCCGTGAAGTACGTGCCGGACATCAACGCGGAGCGACGGTTCGTCGATTGTCGTGTGGACCGCGACCCGGGTGTCGGCACCCTCAACGAGCTGGACGAGAACGCGCTCGAGGCGGCCCTGCGCATCCTCGACGCCCTGCCCGAGGGCGAGCGCGCGGCCAGCGAGGTCGTCGCCCTCACGGTCGCCCCCGCCGACGGCGACGTGGCGCTGCGCAAGTCGTTCCAGATGGGCGTGGACCGCGCCGTCCGCGTCACGGACGACGTGCTCGCGGGCTCGGACTACTTCGGCACCGCCGCGGCGCTCGCGGCCGGCGTGCGGAAGCTCGAGGCCGACGGCGCGCCGGTCGACCTCGTCATCACGGGCATGGCCGCCCTCGACGGGCTCGGCTCCGTGGTGCCGGCGCTCGTCGCGGCCGAGCTCGGCCGCCCGGCGATCACGCTGGCGAAGAAGGTCGACGTCGCCGGCGGCACCCTCACCGTGACGCGCGAGACCGACGAGGCCGTCGAGACGCTCACCGCCCCGCTGCCCGCCGTCCTGTCCGTCGCGGACACCGCGAACACCCCGCGCATGCCGAACTTCAAGCTGATCATGGCGGCCCGCACCAAGCAGATCGAGGAGTGGTCGGCGGCCGACCTGGGCCTCGACCCGGCCGCCGTCGGCGACGCCGGCGCCCGCACCGAGGCGGTGGCCGCCGCGCCGCGCCCGGCCCGCCCCGAGGTCGAGCTGGTGGTCGACAAGGGCGAGGGCGGCACCGCCCTCGCCGACTACCTCATCCGCAACGAGCTGGTCTGAGAGGACGCGAGATGACCGTGCCCACCCCCGTGCCGACCCGCAACCGCACCGTCCTCGTCCTGCTGGACCCGGCCACCGAGGTCCGCTCCAGCGCGCTGGAGCTGCTGACCATCGGCCGCGGCCTCGGCCGCGTCGAGGCCGTGACCCTGGAGGCCCCCACGGTCGAGGTGCTCGCCCAGCTCGGCGCGTACGGCGTCGAGACGGTGCACCAGGCCGAGGTGCCCACCGACGCGCTCCAGGCCGCCGGCGGCGACGCCGCCCGGCACCTGCCGTCGGTCGTCGCCGCGACCCTCGCCGCGGCGGTGCGCCGCGCGGACGCGGACGTCGTCCTCGCGCCCGCCACGTTCGGCGCCAAGGAGGCCGCCGCGCTGGCCGCGCACGCGCTCGGCGCGGGCCTGGTCATCGACGCCGCCGTCGTCGGGGAGGACGAGGACGGCCGCGTGGTGGCCGGCAAGCGTGTCTTCGCCGGCGCCTGGGACACCCGGTGCCTGGTCACCGCCGACGTGGCCGTGCTCACCGTCCGTGCCAACGCCGTCGTGCCGGAGCCCGCCGAGGCCCCCGTCGCCACCGACGTCGAGGCGCTGCCCGTCGCGCTGCCCGCGGGCACGTCCGGCGTGGTCGTGACCTCCCGCGAGGTCAAGGAGCGCACCCCGGGCCGCCCGTCGCTGGAGGAGGCCGCCGTGGTCGTCGCCGGCGGGCGCGGCACCAGCGGCGACTTCGGGCCCGTCGAGGAGTTCGCCGACGCCGTCGGCGCCGCGGTCGGCGCCTCGCGGGACGCCGTCTTCGAGGGCTGGTTCGACCGGTACATCGGCCAGACCGGCGTGACCATCGCCCCCCGCCTCTACGTGGGCGCGGGCATCTCCGGCGCGCCGCACCACCGCGGCGGCATGCAGGCGTCGCAGGTCATCGTGGCCGTGAACTCCGACCCCGAGGCGCCGATCTTCGAGATCTGCGACTTCGCCGTCGTGGGCGACCTCGCCGACGTGCTGCCGCAGGCCGCCGCGGCGATCCGCGCCCACCGCGAGGGCTGACCCCGAGCGCTGGTCAGCCGCCCGCGAAGGGCGGCAGCAGGTCGAGGCTCGCGCCGTCCGGCACGACGTCGGACGGCGCGGCCCGGCGGCCGTCGAGCAGCACGCTGCAGCGGGCGAGGACGGGCTCGGCCGCGGGGTCGGCGGCGGCGAGGCGGGCGACGACGTCGGCGACGGTCGCGCCCGGCGGGACGGCCAGCTTCTCCTCGGAGCGGCCGAGGGCGGCCCGGGCGGCGGCGAAGTAGCGCAGGCTCACGGTCTGCTGGTCGGTCGTCAGGTCCGTCATCGTCATCCTCCGATGGCGCTCATGGTGCGCTCCGGCTGCGTGAACCCCGAGCTGTCGAGGTCGGTGCCGGAGCCGGTGTCGCTCATGCCATGCCCGGCCTGCTTGTGCCACATGGCGGTGCGCCACAGGTCGGCCAGGGTGGCGTCGTCGGCGCCCGCGCGCAGCGGGCCCAGCAGGTCGGTCTCGGTGTGGGCGAACAGGCAGTCGCGCACGCCGCCCTCCGCGGTGAGGCGGGTGCGGCGGCAGTCGTCGCAGAAGGGCTCGGTGACCGACGCGATGATGCCGACCCGGCCCAGGCGCTCGCCCCGCGCGTCCCGCACGACGAACCGTTCGGCGGGGGCGCCGTCGCGCGGCTCCTCGTCGGGCTCGAGGGCGAAACGGGTGCCGAGCTGTTCGCGCACCTCGGCCGCGGTGACCATCGCGTCGCGGTCCCACGCGTGGTCGGCGTCGAGCGGCATCTGCTCGATGAACCGCAGCTCGAAGCCGCGCTCCAGGCACCACGCCAGCAGCTCGGCCGCGTGGTCGAGGTTGACGCCGCGCACCAGCACCGCGTTGATCTTCACGAGGTCGAACTCGCGGGCCGCGGCGTCGATCCCCGCGAGGGTGCGGGCGAGGAACGGGCGGCGGGCGAGCGTGGCGAAGGTGTCCGGGTCGAGGGTGTCGAGCGAGACGTTCACGCGGTCCAGGCCGGCCTCCCGCAGCGCGGCGGCGCGGGAGTCGAGGCCGACGGCGTTGGTCGTGAGGCTCAGCTCCGGGCGGTGCGGCAGGGCGGCGCACTCGCGCACGATGTCGACGAGGTCGCGGCGCAGCAGCGGCTCCCCGCCGGTGAACCGCACCTGCCGCACGCCCAGGTCGCGCGTCGCGATACCGACGAGCCGCACGATCTCCTCGCGCGTCATCACCGAGTCCTTGGGCAGCGTGGGCAGCCCCTCGGCCGGCATGCAGTACGTGCAGCGCAGGTTGCAGCGGTCGGTGAGCGACACCCGCAGGTCCGTGGCGACGCGGCCGAACCGGTCCACCAGCCCGTCGGTGGCGGGTCGGTCCGCGGGCAGGCGGACGTCCGGCACCCCCGCGCCCGGCACCCGCGGCATCCCCAGCGAGACGGTCGTCATCCGATCAGCTCCCCGACCCCGCGCCGGCCGTCGCGCCGCCCGGGCCCGGGTCCTGCCAGGACAGCGCGGCCGACGTGGCGCGCTCCAGGGCGTCCGAGCCGGAGCCGCGGGCCGCGGCGAGGCCCGCGGCGTACCCCACGGCATACGCGGTGACGGGGGCGGCGGGGCGCGCCACCTGGTGCGCCGCGTCCCGCGCGAGGTCGAGGACGGCGCCGACGTCGACACTGCGCACCGGCAGCCCCAGCTCGGCCTCAAGGGCGTCCACCCAGCGGTCCAGGGTGCTCGAGCCCGGCTCGGCGGCTCGGGGCATCTGGTCGGTCATCGGAATC
Source organism: Isoptericola sp. NPDC060185 (assembly GCF_042728595.1). Classification (NCBI taxonomy): domain Bacteria; kingdom Bacillati; phylum Actinomycetota; class Actinomycetes; order Micrococcales; family Promicromonosporaceae; genus Isoptericola; species Isoptericola sp. NPDC060185. Next base: position 47,313 of record NZ_JBHWYY010000012.1, read on the forward strand.
CTCCCCAGCGGTGGGCGTCGGCGGTGACGGCGGAGACGTCGTGGAGTCCTACCGTAAGGCGTCGCACGTCGTCCCAGGTGTCGACGTCCGCGCTCAGGCCGTCGACGTCGGGCACCTCCAGGCACGACAGCCCGGCTACCAGCCGCCGCACCGGCAGCCCCGTCAGGCCGTCGAGCCCCGCGAGGGCGTCGAGCGCCCGGCGCAGGGCGTCGCGGCGGTACGCGCCGACCAGCCACTGCGCGCGGCCGTCGCGCACCAGGTAGGCGCCGTCGGGGGGCGAGCCGGGCGCCGAACCGTGCGCCGAACGGGGCGCCGAGCCGGGCGGCGGACCGGCGACCGCGGCGCGCAGCAGCGGCACGGCCTCGGCGGCGCGCGGCACGTCCACGGCGAGCACGAGCACCCAGGCCGGCGCCGCGCCCGGGCCCTGATCGTCCGTCCGCCCGTGCGCCCGGTCGAGTGCGAGCAGGCCCGCGTCCAGGCCGGCGACGGGGCCGCCGAACGGCGGGTCCTCGCGCGCGACGAGCACGCCCCGGCCGGGCGGCACCGCCGCGTCCGGCCCGACGACGACGGTGCGGTCGGCGTCACGGGTGGCGGCCAGGGCCCGGTCGAGCAGGGTGGCGCCGTCGAGCACCACGGTGGGCTTGGGCACGCCGCCGAGCCGGGACGCGCGACCGCCCGCGAGGACGACGGCGTCGAACCCGACCTGCGGCGCGGGCCCGGGAGCGGTGGTCACCTCGTCCGCCGCCTTCAGCGCAGGCCGAACGGGAGGTCGAGGGACAGGACCTGGACGAGGTCGCCGGCCTCGACCTTCGCGACGTCCGGCTCCACGAGGGCCAGGCCGTCGGCGCCGAGCAGGGCAGACGTCGCGTGCCCGCCGACGCCGTCGCGTCCCGCGCCCGGGGCGGCGGCGCGCTCGACGGCCCCGGACGCCAGCGTCCGCACCGGCACGACGTGCGTGCGCCCGGGCGGGCTCGCCCACGCCTCGGCGGCCGGACGGGTCACGGGGCGCGCGGGCTCCCGGCCGGCGAGCGTCGCGACCGCCGGCCGCACGAACAGCGCGAAGGACACGAACGCGCTGACCGGGTTGCCGGGCAGGGCCACCCACGGCACGCCCCGCCACCGTGCCAGCGCCTGCGGGCGGCCGGGGCGCAGCGCGACGGCGGCGACGTCCACGTCGGCCAGCCGCGGGTCGTCGGCGTCGAGCACCGCCCGCACGACGTCCGACGCCCCCGCCGACACCCCGCCCGTCGTGACGAGCAGGTCCACCGCCGGCCCCTGGAGTGTTGTGGGTGGGCGTTTGGCCCTCTCTCCCGGCGTGTCGAGGGCCAAGTGCCCATCCACAACGCTGTCGAGGGCGGCGCGCAGGGCGTCGGCGTCGTCGGGGACGGCGCCGACGCGCACGACGTCGGCCCCCGCGGCGCGCGCGAGGGACGCCAGCAGCAGCGAGTTCGAGTCGGGGATGCGGCCCGCGCCGGCGCCGGCCGCGCTGCCCTCCGCGGGCACCAGCTCCGAGCCGGTGGACAGCACCGCGACGCGCGGCCGCCGCCGCACGGGCAGGGCGGTCAGCCCGGCCGACGCCGCGACCGCGACGAGCGCGGGGGTGACGGCGTCGCCGGCAGCGCCGAGCAGGTCGCCCGGACGCACGTCCTCGCCGCGGCGGCGCACGTGCGCGCGGTCCTGGCGCGCGAGCGTGACCTCGGTCTCCGTCGTCGGGCCGCCCGCGACGAACCGGCCCGTCGACGTGCGCTCCACCGGCACGACGGCGTCCGCCCAGCCGGGCACCGGGGCGCCGGTCATGATCCGGACCGCGCCTCCCGGGTCGGTGTGAGCGGGATCTTGGCCCCCGTGCACGGCGTGTCGCGGGCCAAGATCCCGCTCACAACGATCGGGGGGCGAGCCGGGGCGGCGGTCGCCGACGACGGTGAGGGTCACCGGGGAGCCGTCGGCGGGCAGGTCGGCGAGGCGCACGGCGTAGCCGTCCATGGCGGCGGCGTCGAACGGCGGCACGAGCGCGACGGCGCGGACCTCCGCCCCCAGCGACCGCCCGGGTGGCTCGACGGCAAGGTCGGCCAGCCCGACGTCCTGCACCGGCAGCGGCGCGACCCCCGCCAGCACGGCGGCGACGTGCTCGGCCAGGCTCCGCGGCGTGCTCGGCGCTGTCATGGGGCCAGGCTAGGGCGGGGACGTGTCGCGCGGACGACCGGCGCCTCACCGGCGCGCGACGGGCGGTGTGCGGGGACGGGCCGAGCGGTCATCCGGCGTTCGCCTGCACGCGCCGGCGCACCGGCCCGAGCGTGAACAGCAGCGTGAGCAGGGCGGTCAGCGCGAGCAGCCCGAACCCGATGCCGTAGTTGCCGTTCGCGCCGTACACGGCGCCCATGATCAGCGGCGGGATGAACCCGCCGAGCCCGCCGGCCGCGCCCACGACGCCGGTCACGGCGCCCACCGTCCCGGGCGGCGCCATCTTCGCCACGAGGGCGAAGGTCGCGCCCGACGACCCGCCGAGCGCGGCGGCCATGGCGAGGAACGCGATTGTCGCGCCCGGGATCAGGGCCGGCTGGAAGAGGATGGCGGCGGCGCCGAGGGTGACGACGGCGTAGCACACGAGGTTCACCGCGACCCCGCCCACCTTGTCCGAGAGGGTGCCGCCGATCGGCCGGCAGATCACCGCGAGCACCACGAACCCGGCGGTGCGGAACGAGGCGTCGCTGGCGCTGAGGTCGTACGCGTTCTGCAGGAAGGTGGGCAGGTACACCGAGAAGGCCACGAAGCCGCCGAAGCCGATCGCGTACAGCCACGACAGCTGCAGGGTGGCGGGGATCTTCAGGGTGGCCCAGGTGCGCGCCCACATGCCGCCGCCCGAGCCGGGGGACCAGGCGGGGGAGTCCTGCAGCATCGCCCGCGACAGCAGCGCGAACACGGCGAGGAAGACGGAGACGATGATGAACGGGGCGCCGTCGCCCCACGCGTCGCGGATCGGCACGGTGGAGAACGACGCGATGGCGGTGCCGCCCATGCCGGCGCCGAAGATGCCGATCGCGGTGCCGCGCCGGGCCGGCGGGTACCAGTTGTTGACGAACGGGACGCCGATGGCGAAGGTCGTGCCGCCCAGGCCGAGGAAGAACCCGCCGATCAGCAGCCAGACCAGGCTGTTCGCGACGAACCCGATGAACAGCACCGGCACGATGGTCAGCGCGCTGCACAGCGGGAACATCACCTTGGCGCCGAACCGGTCGGTGAGCGCGCCGATCGGGATGCGGCCCAGCGACCCCACGATCACGGGGACCGCGACCAGCACGGACACCTCGAAGTCGGACAGGTGGTACAGCGTGCCGTAGCTGTTGCCTAGCGGGCTGAGCAGCGCCCACGCCCAGAAGCAGATCGCGAAGCCCGCCGTCGCCAGGGCGAGCTGCGTCACGTTGCCCTGGACGGCGGGGACGGCCGGCGCGTCGGCCGGGCCGGGGGTCGGTGCCGAGGTCATGGCTCCTCCTTCGAGGCCCGCGGGCCGGTCGGGTCGGGCGGTTCGGTCGGGCGGTTCGGTCGGGTGTGGCGGTCAGCGGGGCGGGGTTCCGGTGGGGTCCCAGCCGCGGCGCGGGGCGCGCGACGACACGGACGCCTCGCGGGACCGGTAGACGACGTACGGGCGGAACGGGTACTGCACCGGCGCGGAGAACGCGTGCACCAGGCGGGTGAAGGGCCACAGCGCGAACAGCAGCATCGCCATCGTGATGTGCACCTGGAACGCGGCGGGCACGCCCGCCATGAGCTCCGGCTGGGGCTGCAGGTACCACAGGGACCGGAACCAGGGCGAGATGGTCTCCCGGTAGTTGTACCCGTGGCCGCCGGCCAGGAGCTGGGTCTGCACGGTGGCCCACGCGCCCGTCAGCAGCGAGCCGGCGAGGAACACGTACATGAGCTTGTCCGTCTTGGTGGTGGCGAGGAAGACGGGGCCGGTGGAGCGGCGGCGGTAGATGAGGATGAGCAGCCCGGCGACGGCGACGACGGCGGCGATCGAGCCCATCGAGGTGGCGATGAAGTGGTAGAAGCTCTCGCTGATCCCGACGGCCTCGGTCCACGACTGGGGGATCACGAGCCCCAGGAAGTGCCCGAGCACCACGAACAGCAGCCCGAAGTGGAAGAGCGGGGAGCCGTACCGCAGCAGCCGCTTCTCGTACAGCTCGCTGGAGCGTGTGGTCCAGCCGAACTTGTCGTACCGGTAGCGCCAGATCGACCCCACGACCAGGACGGCGAAGGTCACGTAGGGCACCACGACCCACAGGATGATCTTGTCGGCGGAAGCGTCCGTCAGGCCCACGGCAGGTCCTTCCCCTCGTCCCCGGCGTCCCCGTACCCGCTCAGCCCCACGAGCTCGGCCGGCGGCCCGGCGGCCACGAGGTCGGCGACGCGCTCGGCGGTGGCGGCGTCGACGGGCGGCAGCGTGAGGCACACGGCCTCGACCGCGGCCGTCCACGGCGAGCGCTGGGCGGCGAGCGCCGAGCGCAGCACCTCGATGCCGTCGCGGTGGGCGGACAGGAGCGCGCCGGCGATGCGGGCGCCGTCGGGGCCGCCGCGGGCGGACAGCTCGAGCACGGTGGGCAGGTAGTCCGGCAGCTCGTCGCCGGTGGTTTCGAACCCGGCGGCGCGGTACGCCTCGACGAAGCGGACCAGCGCGAGGCCGCGCTTCCGGGTGTCGCCGGCGGCGTAGTACGACAGGTACATCGCGCACCGGCGCTTGAGGTCGAACGTGGCGACGTACTCGGCCTGCAGCGCGTCCGGGTCGCCGTCGAGCAGGGTGGTGGCCAGGCCGGCGAGCCGGTCGCGGACCGAGCCGGGGAGCCCGGCGACGGCGTCGCGGACGGTGGCGGCGGCCTCGAGGGTCGCGGCGTCGGGGTAGGCGAGCAGCAGCGACGCGCCCATGTGCGCGACGGCGCGGTCGGCGTCGCGCAGCGGTACCGCGGCGAGCGGGTCGAGCCGCCTGGCCCGCACCCCGGGCCGGGGGAGGAAGGCGAGGCGGCTCATCGCGGGTCCTCCTGCGCCTCGTCGGGCGGGAAGAGCCCGTCGGGGCGGCCGTTGCCGTCCCAGTTGAGCAGGTTCACGCGGCCGGGGGTCGACGGTCCGTACGGGGAGTCCGCCGTCTGGCGGGCCGCGAGGGCGTGGAAGTTCTCCACGGCGACGGGCACGGACTGGCCGGAGGAGGAGCCGAAGGGGCCGGCGCCGCCCATGCCGGGGCCGCCCTCGAAGTCCAGCGAGCAGGCCATCTCCTCGAGCTCGCGCGCCACCTCGGTGTGCGCGGTGGGGATGACGTAGCGCTCCTCGTACTTCGCGATGGCGAGCAGCCGGTACATCTCCTGGACCTGGTCGCCGGTCATGCCGACGGCGGCGGCGTTCTCCTCGGGGAACTCGCGGCCCAGGTTGACCTCGCGCATGCCCGACCGCATCGCGGCGAGGCGGCGCAGCACCCGCTCCACGGGCCCGGTGTCGCCCGCGGTGAACAGCCCTGCGAGGTACTCCAGCGGGATCCGCAGCTGCGAGATCGCGGCGAACAGGGTGCGGCCGTCCTCGCCGTCGTTGCCCGAGCTGGCGACCACGTCGACCACGGGCGACAGCGGCGGGATGTACCAGACCATCGGCAGCGTCCGGTACTCGGGGTGCAGGGGCAGCGCGACCTCGTAGTCGTGGATGAGCTTCCAGATGGGGGAGCGCTGCGCGGCGTCGATCCAGTCGTCCGGGATGCCCTCGCGGCGGGCCGCGGCGACCACCTCGGGGTCGCTCGGGTCGAGGAAGACGGAGCGCTGGGCGGCCAGGAGGTCGTGCTCGTCCTCGATGGCGGCGGCCGCACCGACCTTGTCCGCGTCGTACAGCACGAGGCCGAGGTAGCGCAGGCGGCCCACGCAGGTCTCAGAGCAGACGGTGGGCAGGCCGACCTCGATGCGCGGGTAGCACAGCGTGCACTTCTCGGCCTTGCCGGTCTTGTGGTTGAAGTAGACCTTCTTGTACGGGCAGCCGGTGACGCACATGCGCCAGCCGCGGCACTGGTCCTGGTCCACCAGCACGATGCCGTCCTCGACCCGCTTGTACATCGCGCCCGACGGGCAAGAGGCGACGCACGACGGGTTGAGGCAGTGCTCGCAGATGCGCGGCAGGTAGAACATGAACGTCTGCTCGAGCTCCTCGGCGACGTGCTCGCTCATGTGCTTCAGGATCGGGTCGTCCTGCATGGTGGCCGTGGAGCCGCCGAGGTCGTCGTCCCAGTTGGCCGACCACTGAATGCTCATGTCGTCGCCGGTGAGCAGCGACTTCGGCTTGGCGACCGGGGTGTGGGGGCCCTGCGGGGCGTTGAGCAGCATGTCGTACTCGTAGGTCCACGGCTCGTAGTAGTCGTGGATCGACGGCAGCTTCGGGTTGTGGAAGATCGACGCGAGCTTCTTGGCCCGCCCGCCCGCGCGGAGCTTGAGCTTGCCCCGCTTGGTGCGCACCCAGCCGCCCTGCCAGGTCTCCTGGTCCTCGTAGGTGCGGGGGTAGCCGAGGCCCGGGCGGGTCTCGACGTTGTTGAACCACACGTACTCGGTGCCGGTGCGGTTCGTCCACGCCTGCTTGCAGGTGACCGAGCAGGTGTGGCAGCCGATGCACTTGTCGAGGTTCATCACCATCGACATCTGCGCCATGACCTTCACGAGTAACGCACCTCCTGGGAGCGGCGGCGGATGACGGTGACCTCGTCGCGCTGGTTGCCGGTGGGCCCGAGGTAGTTGAACGCGAAGGTGAACTGCCCGTACCCGCCGGCCAGGTGGGTGGGCTTGAGCAGGATCCGCGTCAGGGAGTTGTGGATGCCGCCGCGCAGCCCGGACGCCTCCGCGAGCGGCACGTCGACGGTGCGGTCGGTGGCGTGGTGCATGTACACGGTGCCCTCGGGCATGCGGTGGGAGACGACGGCGCGGGCGACGACGACGCCGTTGCGGTTCACCGCCTCGATCCACTCGTTGTCCTTGACGCCGATCTTCTCGGCGTCGGCCGGGCTCATCCACACGTTGGGGCCGCCGCGCGACAGCGACAGCATGAACAGGTTGTCCTGGTACTCCGAGTGGATCGACCACTTGGAGTGCGGGGTCAGGTACCGCACGGCGACGGCGACCTGGTCGGCGCTGCCGCCGGTGCTGGTGCCGTCCGCGGTGCTGCCCGGCACGGGGGAGTCGCCGTACAGGCGGTGCAGGTCCAGCGGCGGGCGGTAGACGGGCAGCTGCTCGCCCAGCTCGATCATCCAGTCGTGGTCGAGGTAGAAGTGCTGGCGCCCGGTGAGGGTGTGCCAGGGCTTGAGCCGCTCCACGTTGATCGCGAACGCCGTGTACCGGCGCCCGCCGTGCTCCGACCCGGACCACTCCGGCGACGTCACGACCGGCGTCGGACGCGACTGCACATCGGGGAACGTGACCCGCTTGGCCTGCTCGTCCATGGCGAGGTCGGCCAGCCGCTGCCCGGTGCGCTTCTCCAGGTCCTGGAAGCCCTGCACGGCCAGGCGGCCGTTCGTCGTGCCCGACAGGGCGAGGATCGTCTCGCAGGCGTGGGTGTCCTGGTCCAGGCGCGGGCGGCCCGCGGTGGGGCCGTCCGGCACGAGGCCGTTGCGCTCCCCGAGCCGGCGCACCTCCTCGTCCGGGTGGAACGTCACGCCCTTGGTGACCATGCCCTTGGTCTCCGCGAGCGGGCCGAGGGCGGCCATCCGCGCGGCGAAGGCGGGGTAGTCGCGCTGCACCACCTGCAGGCGCGGCATCGTCACGCCGGGCACCAGCTCGCGCTCGGTGACCGGTGCGCCCGCATCGGTGAGGGTGCCGTGCGGCACCGCGAGCTCGTCGGGGGTGTCGTGCAGCAGGGGCGTCGCGACCAGGTCCTCGCGCACGCCCAGGTGCGTCTCGGACAGCTCGGACACCCGCCGCGCCAGCGTGTGGAAGGTGTCGAAGTCCGTGCGCGTCTGCCAGGGCGGCGCGATCGCGGGGTTGAACGAGTGCACGAACGGGTGCATGTCCGTGCTCGACAGGTCGTGCTTCTCGTACCAGGTGGCCGCCGGCAGCACGACGTCGGAGTACAGGGTGGTGCTGGTCATGCGGAAGTCCATCGTGACGAGCAGGTCGAGCTTGCCGCGGGGCGCCTCGTCGCGCCACGTCATCGAGCGCGGGCGGCGGTCGGGCCCGCTCTCCTCGGCGAACACCGCGGAGTCCGTGCCCAGCAGGTGCTTGAGGAAGTACTCGTTGCCCTTGCCCGACGAGCCGAGGATGTTGGCCCGCCACACCGTGAGCACGCGGGGGAAGTTCGCCGGGTCGTCCGGGTCCTCGCAGGCGAACCGCAGCCGGCCCGCCTTGAGCTCGTCCACGACGTGCTGCTCGGGCTCCTTGCCCGCCGCGCGCGCCTCGTCGACCAGGTCCAGCGGGTTGCGGTCGAAGGTCGGGTAGCTCGGCATCCAGCCGCGCTGCGCCGACTCGACCAGCGAGTCCGCCGTCGTGCGGCCCTTGAGCCGGCCCGGAGCCAGCGGGGAGGAGAGCGCGTCGGCCGGCATCCCGTCGTACCGCCACTGGTCCGTGGCGAGGTAGAACCAGCCCGTGCCGATCATCTGGCGCGGCGGGCGCACCCAGTCCAGGCCGCCCGCGTACTGCGCCCACCCGGTGATCGGGCGGCACTTCTCCTGGCCGACGTAGTGCGCCCAGCCGCCGCCGTTGACGCCCTGGCAGCCCGTGATCGTGGTGAGGGTGAGGAACGCGCGGTAGATGGTGTCGGAGTGGAACCAGTGGTTCGCGCCGGCGCCCATGATGATCATCGACCGGCCGTCCGAGTCCTCCGCGTTCTGCGCGAACTCCCGCCCGATCTGCGCGGCGTCCGCGGCCCGCACGCCCGTGATCTCCTCCTGCCACGCCGGGGTGCCGGGGGCCGACGCGTCGTCGTAGCCCGTGGGCCACTCGCCCGGCAGCGCCAGGTCCTTGCGCTCGACGCCGTACTGCGCCAGCAGCAGGTCGAAGACGGTGGTCACCAGGTGCCCGCCCACGCGCCGCGTCGGCACGCCGCGGGTGAGCACGCCCGCGCCGCCGAGGTGCGAGGACTGGCCGTCGGCGGCGTCAGGGACGATGTCGAACCGGGGCAGGAGGACCGCCACGGTGCCCGGCTCGCCCGCGCCCTGGCCGCCGGGAGCGTCCGCCACCGACAGCAGCGGGTCGACGTCGCCCAGGTCGAGGTTCCACCTCCCCTCGCCCGCCTCGCCGTACCGGTCGGCCAGGGTGCCGTTCGGCGCGACGACGGTGCCGTCGGCGTCCAGCAGCAGCGTGCGGAACTGCGCGTTCGCCGCCGACGACGCGCCCGGCAGCGTCGCGTCGTCCACGTCGGCCGCGGTGAGGAACTTGCCCGGCACGTACGCGCCGTCGCGCTCGTCGCCCGGCGCAGGATCGAGCCGGATGAGGAACGGCGCGTCCGCGTACCGCTTGAGGTAGTCCGCGAACCGCGGGGTGCGCCGGTCCACGAGGAACTCGCGCATGATGACGTGCCCCATCGCCAGGGCCAGCGCGCCGTCCGTGCCCGGCTGCGGGGCCAGCCACTGGTCCGCGAACTTCGTGTTGTCCGCGTAGTCCGGGGAGACCGACACGACCTTGGTGCCGCGGTAACGCGACTCCGCCATGAAGTGCGCGTCCGGGGTGCGGGTCACCGGGATGTTGGAGCCCCACATGATGAGGTACGACGAGTTCCACCAGTCCGCCGACTCCGGCACGTCCGTCTGGTCGCCGAAGACCTGCGGCGAGGCGACCGGCAGGTCCGCGTACCAGTCGTAGAACGACAGCATCGTGCCGCCCAGCATCTGCACGAACCGCGCCCCGACGCCGTGCGAGACCATCGACATCGCCGGGATGGGGGAGAAGCCCGCGATCCGGTCCGGCCCGTGCGCCTTGATGGTGTGCACATGCGCCGCCGCGACGATCTCCGCCGCCTCGTCCCACGTGGCCCGCACCAGCCCGCCCTTGCCGCGCGCGCTCTTGTACGCCCGCGCCGTGGCCGGGTCCGACGTCAGCCGCTCCCACGCGAGCACCGGGTCCCCGCCGACGGCCGCCTTCGCGTCGCGGTACGCCTGCAGCAGCACCCCGCGCACGTACGGGTAGCGCACCCGCGTGGGCGAGTACGTGTACCAGGAGAACGCCGCGCCCCGCGGGCAGCCCCGCGGCTCGTACTCCGGGGAGTCCGGGCCCACCGACGGGTAGTCCGTCTGCTGCGTCTCCCACGTGATGATGCCGTCCTTGACGTACACCTTCCACGAGCACGACCCCGTGCAGTTCACGCCGTGCGTGGAGCGCACCACCTTGTCGTGCGACCACCGGTCCCGGTAGAAGACGTCACCCTCGCGCCCGCCCTTGAGGAACAGCTGGCGCAGGTCGTCCGACACCTCGCCGGAGCGCAGGTGCTTGCCGAGCCGGAGCAGGGCGTCGGCCGCCCCGGTCGGTGGTGCCGACCCGACGTCGACGGTGACGGGCGGGCGGGTGGTCGACATGTGCGCTCCTGGGGCTGGGGTACCGAGAGTCACTGCTTCGAATCATGGGCCCGGACCTGCAGGGGCGCATGTCGGGGGTGCCCCCGGCAGCCGTCCGGCGCGACGACGGGCGGGCGAGCAACGCTCGCCCGCCCGGTCGTGGCCGCCGCCGATCAGCTCTTCCCCTTGGCGACCTTCTTCGTGCAGACGGCGTTCGGGGAGTCCGACGTGCAGGCCTGGACGTACACGGTCTGGCCCTCGTCGTAGGAGAGATTCACGTCGCGGTAGGTGTGGTCGCCCTTGGAGTAGAAGACGGCCGGACCGCTCCCGCCCACCCAGAGCTTGACGATGGACCTGCGGCCGTTGGCGTGCTGGTCGGAGATGAACAGGTGCTCCCCGTAGGGGACGAAGCGGCCGTAGACGTACACCTTGCCGCCGGTGCCGCCCTTGGACGCCATCTCCGTGATGCCGATGCCGCCCTTGTCGTACGGGTCGTGCCACGACCAGGCCTCGCGGTACCAGGTGGCCGTGGTCTGCGCGTCCCCGGTCGGGGCCTCGGGCGGGGCCGCCGTGGCGGCCGGGCCGAGGAGCCCGACGCCGGTCAGCGCCAGCGCGGCGGCGGCCGCCGCCGTGGTGAGTGCTCGCATGGTTCCTCCTCAGGACGTGCCCTTTTCCCGCTTCGGGGTGCAGACGGCGTTGACGGACGTCGAGGTGCAGGCCTGCAGGTACACGCGCTGGCCCTCGTCGTAGGACAGGTTGAACTCCTTCTTCGTGCCGTCGCCCTTGGCGTAGAAGACGGCGGGGCCGCTCTTGCCGACCCAGAGCTTGACGATCGCCTTGCGGCCGTTGGGGTGGTGGTCCCAGACCGTGAGGTGCTCGCCCTTCGCCTCGAACATGCCCATCACGTACTGCGTCGTGCCGTTCTTGATGGCCTGCTCGTAGATGCTGACGCCGCCGGCGTCGCCGTCGTCGGCCCACGCGTCCGTGTCCATGTACCAGCCGGCGGCCGTGGTGGCCGTGGTGGCGGCGCGGTCCGTCGGGTCCGGCGCGGGTGCGGCGGTGGCGGCGGGGGCGAGCAGCGTCGCCCCGGCCGTGACGAGCGCGGCGGCCGCGGCCGCCGTCGTGGTGCGAAGTCGCATGATCATCCCTTCCTCAGGACCGGCCTCAGGACCGGCCTCAGGACCGGCCGCGGTGCGTGCCGGACGAGCACTGGGCGTTCGGCGACGTCGAGGTGCAGACCTGGATCTTCACGGTCTGGCCCTCGTCGTAGGAGAGGTTGAACCTCGTCTCCGTGTCGTCGCCCTTGGCGTAGAAGACCGCCGGGCCGCTCCTGCCGACCCAGAGCTTGACGATGGCCTTGCGGTCGTTGTCGTGGTGGTCCCAGATCGTGAGGTGCTCGCCGTTCGCGATGAACTGCGCCATCACGTCCTCGCGGGTCGAGGACTTGGACGTCTTCTCGTAGACCGAGATGCCGCCCTTGTCGTTCGGGTCGTTCCAGGACGCGCCCGAGTCGTGCCAGGTGGCCGCCGTGGCGACGCCGTCGAGGGCCGGTCGGGGCGCGGCCGCGGCGGCCGTGCTGCCCAGCAGGCCGAGGCCGGCCGCGCCGACCGCGGCCGCGGCGAGCGTCCTTCTCGTGGTCGTTCTCATGGGTTCCCCTCCGTGCTGTCGTGGGCCGTCGTTCGTGCGGCGACCGATGCCCCCCACGGTGCCGAGGGCCGCTTTCCTCGCGCTTTCGCCGTACTTCCGTCGCCCCGGTCACCTCTTGAGGGGAGTGGGCGCCGGTCGGCGGCGCCCGGGCAGGGGGCCGAGGGATGCGGTTCGAGGTGCTGGGCCCGGTGCGGGTCGCGGGGGCGGCGGACGCCGCCCCCGTGACCGGCGCGGTGCGCCTCGGGCTGCTGGGGCTGCTGCTCGCGCGGGCCAACTCCCCGGTCCCGGCCGACGAGCTCGTCGACGCCCTGTGGGGAGCCGCGGCCGACCCGCAGCGCCTGCAGCTCACCGTGCACCGGCTGCGCCGCGCGCTGGGGGAGCCGGACCGGCTCGAGCGCGACGGCAGCGGGTACGTGCTGCGCGTCGGGCCCGGCGAGCTCGACGCGGAGCGCTTCGACGACGCCGTCGCGCGCGCCGAGAGCACCCCGGACCCGGAGGTGCGCGTGAGCCTGCTGCGCCCCGCCCTGCGGCTGTGGCGCGGGGCGCCGTTCCAGGGCCTCGACCTCGGGCCCCTCGCGGCGGAGACCGGGCGGCTGACCGAGCGCCGGGACGCGGCGATCGAGCAGCTCTTCGCCGCCGAGCTGGACCGGGGCCGGCACGCGCGCGTGGTCGCCGACCTGGCCGAGGCGGTGCGCCGGCACCCGCTGCGCGAGCGGCTGCACGTGCTGCTGATGACGGCGCTGTCCGGCTGCGGGCGGCAGGCCGACGCGCTCGCCGCGTACCGGTCGGCCCGCCGGACCCTCGTCGACGAGCTGGGCCTGGAGCCCGGCCCGGAGCTGCGCGAGGCCGAGCGTCGCATCCTCGCGGGGGAGTGCGGTGCCCCGGCGCCCACGGCCGCGCACGCCGCCGACGCGTCCGCCGCCGCCACCTCCGCGGCCGCCGTCGCGGCGACGGCCGCGGCCGCCGGCGCCGCGCACCGCCCGCCCGCGCAGCTGCCCCACGACCCGTGCGGCTTCGTCGGTCGCGACGCCGAGCTGACGGCGCTGGACCGGGCCTCGCTGCCGACGACGGGCGGCGCCGCCGTGGTCGCCGTGACCGGCACGGCGGGCGTGGGCAAGACCGCGCTCGTGACGCACTGGGGTCACCGGGCGCGCGACCGGTTCCCGGACGGTCAGCTCCACCTCGACCTGCACGGGTTCAGCCCGCACGACCCGGTGTCGTCGACGGAGGCGCTGGGGGTGCTGCTGCGGTCGCTGGGCGAGGACGCCGACGCCGTCCCCGCGGACCGGGACGCCCGGGCGGCGCGCTTCCGCACCCTCACCGACGGGCTGCGGCTGCTGGTGGTGCTGGACAACGCCGCGGACGTCGACCAGGTGCGACCCCTGCTGCCCGGGTCCGCGACCTGCGTCACCGTCGTCACCAGCCGGGACGCCCTCGCCGGGCTGACGGCCGGGGAGGGCGCGGAGCGGGTGGACGTGGGCCGCATGACGCGGCCCGACGCGCGGGCGCTGCTGGGCGCCCGGCTCGGCGGCGCGCTCACCGAGCGCGGAGCGGGGAGCGCGACCGACGACCTGGTGGAGCGCTGCGCCCGCCTGCCCCTCGCGCTGCGGGTGGCCGCCGAGCGGCTGCGCGGCGCGGGCCCGGGCGACGTCGCGGACCTCGTGGCCGCGCTCGGGGTGGAGCGGGACCGGCTGGACCTGCTCGACACGGGCGACGAGCACACGTCGGTGCGCTCGGTGCTGTCGTGGTCCTACCGGCAGCTCTCCCCGGAGCAGGCGACGCTGTTCCGGCGCGCGGGCTTCCACTGCGCGCACGCACGCCACTACCTCGACCCGTTCTGCGCGTCCGCGCTGCTGGGCAGCACGGACCTGCAGGCCACGCGCCGGCTCATCGACGACCTCGTGCGACGCCGCCTGCTCGACGAGGCCGAGCGTGGCCGCCACGAGATGCACGACCTGCTGCGCATCTACGCCGCGGAGCTCGCCGCGGAGCAGGAGGACACCGCGGAGGGCCCGCGCCGGATCCTCGACTACTACCTGGCCGCGGCCCTCCGCGCGGCGGCATGTCTCGGGGGGCCCGGGACCTCGCCGCGCACCGTGCTCCCGGACGACCTGGCGACGCCACCGTTCGACGGCCCCGACGACGCGCGGCGCTGGCTCGACGCCGAGCGGTCCGCGCTCGTGTGCGCGACCGAGCAGGCGGCGGCCCTCGGCCACCCCGGCCACGCCCTCGACCTGGCGGCCGCGCTCGAGCGGTACCTCGACGCCGGCGGGCACCGCGACGAGGCGCGGCGGGTGCGGGCCGCAGCGCACGAGGCGTGGGAGGTCGAGGCGGCGCGGGAGGACGGGGCGGGGCGTGAAGACGAATCGGCGCGGGAGGCCGCGCTCCGTGCGCGCGGGGGCCACGCCGTCCTCGCCGTCCTCGCCGTCTGCGCGGTCCGCGCCTGACGCTCACAGGCCTGCCGTGCGCCCTGTGCGTTCGTGCTCACGCGCATTTCACGCCTCGACGCCCGGCACGGAAACACCGCCTCCCTAGCGTCGGGGGCACCGGCGCGACGGCGAGCCGGCGGCTCGTCCCGCCCGCCCGGCACCCGCCCGGCGGGCTCGACCGCCCGGCGTCGGCGTCGGGCCCGCGCACAGGAGGACACGCGATGGCGGCTCCGACGACGGCTGCACCGACCCCGCCCGGCACGCACCCGGCGCCCGCCCCCGGCGCCCACTCCCGCCCCGGCCGCTGGATCGACGATTGGCGCCCGGAGGACCCGGCGTTCTGGGCGGGCGGCGGCCGGCGCGTCGCGCGCCGCAACCTCGTGCTGTCGGTGTTCGCCGAGCTCCTCGGGTTCTGCGTGTGGGCGCTCTGGTCGATCGTCGTGCCGCAGCTGCCCGCCGCCGGGTTCGACCTCACCACCGACCAGATGTTCTGGCTGATCGCCGTGCCGGCGCTGGTGGGCGCCGCCCTGCGCATCCCGTACACCCTCGCCGTCCCCGTCTTCGGCGGGCGGACCTGGACGGTCGTGTCCGCGTCGCTCCTGCTGGTGCCGACGCTGGCGCTCGCGGTCGTCGTGCAGCGTCCGGAGACGTCGTTCGGCGTGCTCGTGGCGGTGGCGGCGCTCGCGGGCCTGGGCGGCGGCAACTTCGCGTCGTCGATGGCGAACATCTCCTTCTTCTTCCCCGAGCGGGAGAAGGGCGCGGCGCTCGGGTGGAACGCCGCGGGCGGCAACCTCGGCACGGCGGTGGTGCAGCTCGTGGTGCCGCTCGTCGTGATCACCTCCGCCGGAGTCGCCCTCGAGCGGGCGGGCCTGGTGTTCGTGCCGTTCGTGGTCCTGGCGGCCGTGCTGGCGTGGCGGTTCATGGACAACCTGTCGACGGCGAAGGCCGACCCGCGGTCGTTCGCGGTGGCCGTGCGCGAGCCGCACACCTGGGTGATCGCGTTCCTCTACATCGGCACGTTCGGGTCGTTCATCGGGTTCTCCGGCGCGTTCCCGACGCTGCTGGCCGGCCAGTTCCCGGAGGTGAGCGTGTCGCTCGCGTTCCTCGGCGCGCTCGTCGGGTCGGTGGCGCGGCCGCTCGGCGGCATCCTCGCGGACCGCGTGGGCGGGGCCGTCGTGACGATCGGCTGCTACGCCGTGATGATCGCCGGGGCCGTGGGCGCGATCACCGCGCTCGGCAGCCACCGGTTCGGCCTGTTCTTCGCGTCGTTCCTCGTGCTGTTCGTCGCGACCGGGGTGGGCAACGGCTCCGTGTACCGGATGATCCCGGCGGCCTTCCGCGTCGCCGGCGCCGGCCGCGACGCCACGGCCACCGCCCGCGCCGCCGCGGGCTGCATCGGCATCGCGGGGGCCGTGGGCGCGTTCGGCGGGTTCCTCGTGCCGCGCGGCTTCGCGGTCTCGACGTCGATGACCGGGTCGCTGGTCGCCGCGCTGTGGGTGTTCGTCGGGGCGTACGCGGTGATGGCGGTCGTGACCTGGGCCGTGTACGCCCGGCGGGGGACGGCGATGCGGGCGGCGCGGGTATGACGGCGGTCGCGACGCACTGCCCGTACTGCGCGCTGCAGTGCGGCACGGACCTCGCCCCGACCCCGAGGGGCTCGTCGCTGCCCGTGGCCGTGACGCCCCGGCAGTTCCCGACCAACGGCGGCGGGCTGTGCCAGAAGGGCTGGACGGCGGCCGCCGTCCTGCGCGCGCCGGACCGCCTGACCACGCCCCTGGTGCGCGGGGGCGACGGCGCGCTCCGGCCGGCGTCGTGGGACGAGGCGCTGGACCTCGTCGCCGGGCGGCTCGCGACGCTGGCGGCCGAGGACGGGCCGGGCGCGGTCGCCGTGTTCGGCGGCGGGGGCCTGACCAACGAGAAGGCGTACACGCTCGGCAAGTTCGCGCGCGCCGTGCTGCGCACCCCGTTCATCGACTACAACGGCCGGTTCTGCATGTCGTCCGCGGCGGCCGCCGGTAACCGCGCGTTCGGCGTCGACCGGGGGCTGCCGTTCCCCGTCACCGACCTCGCCGGGGCGGACGCGATCCTGCTGCTCGGCTCCAACGTGGCCGAGACGATGCCGCCGTTCGCGGCGCACCTCGCGGGGGCGCGCGCGGTGGGCGGGCTGGTCGTCGTCGACCCGCGACGGTCCGCCACCGCGCGGCTCGCCGGCCCCGGGGAGGGCGTGCACCTGCAGCCCGTGCCGGGCACCGACCTCGTGGTGCTGCTCGCGCTGCTGCACGTGCTGGTGGCGGAGCGCCTGGTGGACCGGGACTACGTGGGGGCGCGCACCGCGGGAGTCGACGACGTGGCGCGGTCCGTCGCGGCCTGGTGGCCGGAGCGCGCGGAGACCGTCTGCGGCGTGCCGGCCGAGGAGCTGCGCCGGGTGGCGCGCCTGCTGGCTGCGGCGTCGCCGTCGCGCGGCGGGCGCGGCGCGTACGTGCTGACCGGGCGCGGCGTCGAGCAGTCCGCGCAGGGCACGGCCACCGTGACGGCGGCGATCTCGCTGGCGCTGGCGCTCGGCCTCCCCGGGCGCGTGGGGTCCGGGTACGGCTGCCTCACCGGGCAGGGCAACGGGCAGGGCGGGCGCGAGCACGGGCAGAAGTGCGACCAGCTGCCCGGCTACCGCCGCATCGACGACCCGGTCGCCCGCGCGCACGTCGCGGGCGTG
This sequence comes from Isoptericola sp. NPDC060185, assembly GCF_042728595.1. NCBI lineage: Bacteria > Bacillati > Actinomycetota > Actinomycetes > Micrococcales > Promicromonosporaceae > Isoptericola > Isoptericola sp. NPDC060185. Next base: position 64,591 of record NZ_JBHWYY010000012.1, read on the forward strand.
TGGGGCGTCGACCCGGGGTCGCTGCCCGGGCCGGGCGTGCCCGCCGTCGAGCTGCTGACCTCCCTCGGGACGCCGGGCGGCCCGCGCGCCCTGCTCGTGCACGGGTCGAACGTCGTCGTGTCCGCCCCGAACGCGGACCGGGTGCGCGAGCGCCTCGCCGCCCTCGACCTGCTCGTGGTGTGCGACGTCGTGCCGTCCGAGACCGCGCTGCTCGCCGACGTCGTGCTGCCCACCACCCAGTGGGCCGAGGAGGAGGGCACGATGACGAACCTCGAAGGCCGGGTGATCCGCCGCCGGCGCGCCGTGGACCCGCCCGGCGAGGCGCGCTCCGAGCTGTGGATCCTCGCCGAGCTGGCCCGGCGGCTGGGCTCGGACGTGACGTTCCCCGTCGCGCCGGACGAGGTCTTCGACGAGCTGGCGTGGGCGTCGGCCGGCGGCGTCGCCGACTACTCCGGGCTCAGCCACGCCCGCATCGACGCGCACGAGGCCGCCGGCGGCGCCGGGCTGTACTGGCCCTGCCCCGCCATCCCCGCTGACAGGTGGGCGGAGGCGCACCCCGGGACGCCGCGGATGTTCCTCGACCGGTTCGCGACGCCGGACGGTCGGGCCCGGATGATCGCGGTGGACCACGCGGGCCCGGCCGACGACGTGCGGCCGGACGCGCCCACCTACCTCGTCACCGGGCGGGTGCTGCAGCACTACCAGTCCGGCGCCCAGACCCGCCGGGTGCCCGAGCTGGAGCGGCTGGTGCCCGAGCCGTACGCGGAGCTGCACCCGCTGCTCGCCACGCGCGTGGGGGTGGAGGACGGAGCGCCGGTCCGCCTCGCGTCGTCCCGCGGCGTCGTCGAGCTCACCGCGCGCTGGACCGACGCCGTCCGCCCGGACACCGTCTTCGTGCCGTTCCACTGGGGCGGCGCCGGCAGCGTCAACCGCCTCACGACCGACGCCGTCGATCCGGTCTCCGCCATGCCCGAGTTCAAGGTCTGCGCGGTGTCCGTCGCGGCCGTCGACGCCCCCGTGGTTTCCGAGAGGCGGGTGCCCGCATGAGCACGGAACCGCTGCGGCTGCCGCGCCGCGTCGTCGTCGTGGGGCACGGGATGGTCGGCGCGCGGCTGGCCGACGAGCTCGCCCGCCGCGACGCGGACGGCGCCCTCGACGTCACCGTGCTGGGCGCGGAGCCCTACGAGCCGTACAACCGGGTGCTGCTGTCCGACGTGGTCGCGGGCCGCACGGACGTCGCCGCGATCTCCCTGCCCGCGGTCGACGACGGGCGCGCGCTCGTGCGCCGAGGCACGGCGGCGGTGGCCGTCGACCGCGACGCGCGCGTCGTGCTCGCCGACGACGGCACCCTGCACCCCTACGACCACCTGGTGCTCGCCACCGGCGCCACGGCGCGGCTGCCCGACGTGCCCGGTCTCGGCACCGACCCGGGCACCCTGCCCGCCGGCGTGCACGCGCTGCGCACGCTCGACGACGCCCGGGAGATCGTCGCCGCGACGGTGAACGCCCCCCGCGCGGTGGTCGTCGGCGGCGGGGTGCTGGGCGTGGAGGTGGCCCTCGGTCTCGCCGGGCGCGGCCTGCCCACCACGCTCGTGCACGGCGCCGGCACCCCGATGGACCGCCAGCTCGACGACGAGGCGGGCGCCGTCCTGCGCGCCGCGCTCGAGGCGGCGGGGGTGGCCGTACGCACGGGCGTCCGGCCACGTGAGGTGCTGGTCGTGGGCGGGCGCGCCGTCGGGGTGCGCCTGGCCGGCGCGGCCGGCGACCCGGGGGAGACGCTCGGCGCCGGGCTGGTGGTCCTCGCGTGCGGCACCGCGCCCCAGACGGCGCTCGCGCGGCTGGCCGGGCTCGCCGTCGACCGCGGCGTCGTCGTCGGCCCGGACCTGGCGAGCGTCACCGACCCGCGCGTCTTCGCCGTGGGCGACTGCGCGCAGCCGCCCGAGGGCTCCCGCGGGCTCGTCGCCGAGGGCTGGGACCAGGCGCGCCGCCTCGCGGACGCCCTCGTGGCGCTCGCTGCACGGCCGCGCCCCGCGCCGCCGGTGGTCGCCGGCCCCCGGGAGCACCTGCGCCTGCCCGGGGACGGCGCAGGCCCGTCGATGGCGGTGCGGCTGGGCGCGCTGCTGTCCTCCCGCGCGCCGGGCGCGGCGGCCGGCCCCGCCGTCGACACCCGTGGCACCGACGTCGTCAAGGTCAAGGCGGGTTCGCTGAGCGTGGTCGCGATGGGCCGCTGCGGCTCGGGGCGCGCGCCGGTGGCGGGGGAGCGGGTGGTGCGGCTCGGCGACCCGGCAGCCGGCCGCTGGGTGGAGGCCGTCGTGGCGGACGGGGTGCTCGTCGGCGCCACGTGCGTCGGCGACGCGCGCGTGGCCGCGGACCTCACGGCCGCCTACACGCGCCGCACGCCCGTCCCGGCGGACCCGGCGTTCCTGCTGCTCACGCCGGTGGCGCCGGTCGCGGCCGCGGCGTCGAGCCCCGAGCACATGCCCGACGACGCGACGGTCTGCCGCTGCAACGGCGTCACCAAGCACGACGTCGCGTCGTGCGTCGCCGACGGCGCGACGACCACCGACGAGGTCGTGCACGCGACCCGCGCGACGACCGGGTGCGGCAGCTGCCGGGACGCCGTGTGCGGGCTGGTGGACTGGCTCGCGGCGGCCCGGCCCGACGACGCCGACCGGGACGTCGACCGGGTGGCCGGGCGCCGCTAGACCACGAGGCCGGCCGCCGCACCGGCGACGACGAGACCGATCACGAGGGCGGTGATGACGACGAACGGCGTGTCCGACCGGCGGGCGAAGTGCCTGAGCATCAGCACCAGCCGGACGAGCGGCAGCAGGACGAGGGCGGCGCAGCCGGCGGTCAGGGCGACCGTCGACGGCAGGCGGGCGCCGGCGGCGAGGAGGACGACGCCGACGACCAGGAGCGCCACGGCCGCGGCGGTGCCCCCGCGCATGAGGGTCGCGAGGCGGCCGGCGAGAGCCCGGTCGTGGCCCGCGGGGGTCGTGTCGTCGCTCATGCCAGCCCCGCCCCGCCGACCCCGCAGGCGTGGAGGACCATCGGCACGCTCAGGGCGAGCAGCACCGCGGTGAACACGAGGCGGAGCCCTGGGCCCGCGACCCGCACCAGGACGCGCGCGCCCACGACCGAGCCGGCGACCGAGCCCAGGACGACGGGGGCAGCGAGCTCGAGGTCGAGGGTCCCCGAGACGAGGTACGCGGCCGCGGCGCCGCAGGCGGTGACGCCGATCATGAGGTTGGCGGTCGCGGACGACACCTTGATCGGCAGCCGCATGGCCGCGTCCATCGCCGGGATCTTCAGCACGCCGCTGCCGATGCCCAGGAGCGCCGAGAGCGTCCCGGCGCCGAACATGAAGGTCATCCCGAGCGGCAGCCGGGCGACCTGATAGGCGACGGCCGACCCGTCGCGGTCGGTGTAGGTGGCGCCCAGGGCGAGGCGGTCGCGCCGGACGGACGGCGCCGCCGGGCGGGCGCGCCGGCCCGTGAGCATCTGGACCGCCGACACCAGCAGGACGGCCGCGAAGACGCCGTACAGGAAGGACTCGGGGAGCGACCCGACCAGGAAGACGCCCGCCACGGCCCCGAGGGCCGTGGCGGACTCGAGCACGACCGCGAGCCTGAGGTTGGTCAGCCCCGCGGCGAGGAACTGGGGCGCGCCGGCGCACGAGCAGGCGATCACCGAGACCAGGCCGACCGCGACGGCGACGGGGAACGACGCGTGGGCGTACAGGGTCAGCAGCGGCACGACGAAGATCCCGCCGGCCATCCCCAGGGCGCTGCCCAGGGCGCCCGCCGCGAGGGATCCCACCAGCAGCACCGCGAACTGGTCGGGCGTCACGGTGTGCCCCCGGCCGCGGTGTCCGCGCGGGGGAGGCGGGTGGTGAACGTGATCGTGTCGCCGCGGTAGTGCAGCACCTCGAAGTCCACCGGGCGGCCGCCCGTCGTCGTCGAGGTGCGCTCGATCCTGAGCACCGCGCTGCCCTCGGGGACGTCGAGGGCCTGCGCCACGACCGGGTCCGCGACGCTCGCCCGCAGGGCATACGTCGCCTCGGCCAGCGGCGTGCCGTGCCGCTGCTCCAGGAGCGTGAAGATCGGCTCGTTCTCGAGGTCGTCCTGCGCCACCAGCCGCCCGAGGTCCGGGGGGAGGTAGGTCTGGTCGAAGGAGATCGGGAGCCCCGCCGCCAGCCGGACGCGGTCGATGTGAGTCACGGTCGCCCCGACGGGGAGGTCGAGGGCGGCGCGCACCTCGGCCGACGCCGGTACTTCCTCGACGGCGAGGACCCGCGCGCGGGTGGGCAGCCCGTGACGCTCCATGTCCTCGACGAACCCGGTCAGGGCGGTGAGGGGCTGGCTGATCTGCGGCGTCGTGACGTACGTGCCGCGGCCCTGCCGCGTGACGACCAGGCCCCGGGACACCAGGTTCTGGACGGCGCGTCGCACCGTGATCCGGCTGACGCCGAACTGCTCCACCAGGGCGTCCTCCGTGGGGAGCTGGTCGCCCGGGTGCAGGTCGACCCCCCAGCGAGCGAGGAGGGCGTTCTCGACCTGGGCGTACAGCGGCGTGCCGGCGGAGGGGAGCATGTCGGGAGTCTAGGTCATGTCGTTATAACAACTGGTCGCCTGACCGGATGCGTGATGCGAACGTGTGTTCGAAGAGGTGTCGGTGGCGGGTGGTTGAGTGCTCGTATGGCCACCCCGTCCAGTACCGCCGCTTCGCGGCTTGATGCTGCGCTGGACCGGACGGCGGACGAGCAGGCGGCGGTGAACGCGGCGGCGGGTCGGCGCACGGTCGCGCTCGGGCAGGTGCTGGCGGCGGCGCGGGTGGAGCCGGAGGCGTTGCTCGACGTCGAGGTGGAGCGGGTCGCGTCGGCGACGACGCAACGACGTGGTTCGGTCGCGCACCGGGCGCTGGTCGCGGAGGTCGCGTGCGCGCTCGGGGTGAGCGAGCACGTCGCGGCCGGCTGGCTCGCGGACGCCGACGTCCTGGCCTCGAAGGCGATCGCCACCCTGGAGGCGTTGTGCGCGGGGACGATCTCCTACCAGCACGCCGCGAAGATGGCGGACGCGGTCGCAGGCCTGCCCCCGAGCGTCGCGGGGCGGGTCGAGCGCGCGGTCCTGGGCCGGGCCCCCGGCATGACGGCGGCACGGTTCGGCGCGCTCGTCCGCGCCGCCCGCGACCGCCTGCACCCCGTCCCGGCGGAGGTGCGGCATCAGGCCGCCGCGCTGAAGGCGGACGTGTGGGTCGACGACGGCGCCGACGGGATGTCCTGGCTGACCGCGCACCTGCCGACGCCCGTCGCGCGCGCCGTCTACGACCGCCTGCACCGCACCGCCACGAGAGCGAAGACGACCGGTGACCCGCGCGGCATCGGGCAGCTGCGCGCCGCGACCCTGGCCGCGCTCCTCCTCGACGACCACCCCGTGACAGATGAGCACAGCACGTACGAGCACGAGCACCGCGCGGACGTCGCGGGGCCAACAGGCGGAGCCGCCGGCCCGGAGAACCTGCCGGGAACGCCGCCGGACAGCACACCGGAAACGACACCAGGATCAGCACCAGGGACCGCACCACGAGGTCTGCCAGACGACCTACCGGACCTGCCCGATCCGCTCGCCACGCTGGCGCGCACCGTCCGGCCCGTGGTGCACGTGACCGTCCCGATCACCACCCTCACCGGCACCAGCGAGAGTCCGGGCCTGCTGGACGGCACCATCCCCATCGACGCGGAGACCGCACGCCACCTCACCGCCCGCGCCCCCACCCTGCGACGCCTGCTCACCGACCCCGTCACCGGCGCGATGCTCACCGTCGACCGACGCTCCTACGTCGTGCCCGCCGACCTACGCGCCTTCCTCACCCAACGCGACCTCACCTGCCGGTTCCCCGGCTGCCGCATCCCCGCACGCCGCTGCGACCTCGACCACACCACCGCCTGGGAGCACGGCGGCACCACCGACGCCACCAACCTCGCCGCACTGTGCCGCCGTCACCACACGTTGAAGCACGAGTCCCGATGGACCGTCGAACACCTCCACGACCGGCCGGGCGGCCGGCCCGGCACCGGCGTCCTGGCCTGGACCTCACCCCGCGGCCGCACCTACCTCACCGAGCCCGGATCCGCCGACCACACCCTCGACCACCTCGACGCCTGGGCCACCGAGACACAGCACCTCGCCGAGCAACTGCCCGCGCAACTGCCCGCGCAACGCCCGGTCCCGTCGACGGACGACACGGTCGGACCGGGACCGGCACCAGACATGGTCCCGGCCCGGGACGACGGCGACCCGCCCTTCTGACCGACGCGGCGAGGTGCCGGCCGTCAGGCGTCCAGGCGGTACGGCAGGCCGAGCGCCTCCCGGAGCGCGGCGGCGTAGGGCACCCGCTCGGCGGGCGGGGCCCAGCGGGCGTCGTCGTGCCGTTGGTAGAGGCGGTCGTCCGGGTGGCGGGGGAGCACGTGGACGTGCAGGTGCCAGACGTCCTGGTCGCCCGCGGGCTCGTTGTGCTGGCGGATCGAGGTGCCGGGGCAGTCGTACGACGTGCGCATGGCCTCGGCGACCCGCTGCGTGAGCTCCCAGACGGCCGCGCCGTCCTCGGGCGTGAGCGCGTAGAGGTTCTCGACGTGCACCCGCGGGATCACCAGGACCCCGCCGGGGTTGTCCGGCCACCACTTCGGCGCGATGCGCGCGAAGGCGCGCTCCGTCACCGCGACGACGTCGGACGGCTGGTTCCACTCGTCGACGAGGCCCCGCTGGATGCCGCAGAACGGGCAGGCGTACCCGGCGGGTTCGTGGGTGATGGGACCCGTCACGGTCGCGTCCACTCGAGCGTGTAGCGGAAGAACAGCCGCTGCCGGAACCGTGCGCCCGGCAGGACGCGCCGCGCGGTGTCGCGGACCTCGCCGTACGTCTCGCGCGAGTCGCGCACCGGCACGGGCGGCCCGTCGTCCCCGGCGCCCGCGGCGGCCGGCCGCGGGTGCTTGACCATCCCCACCACGGGGTTGGCGAACGACGACACGAGGTCGACGGCGAGGTCGCGCGGCGCGCCGATCCGCGCGAGCCCCACCACGAGCAGGCGGCCGCCCGGCGCGACGACCCCTGCGGCGTGCCGCAGCGCGGGCTCCAGGTCCATGTGGTGCAGCGACGCGACCATCGTCACGACGTCGAACGAGCCGTCGGCGGGGACGTCCTCGAACCGGCCGTGCCGCACGTTGACGCCCGGGTCTCCCGCGAACCGCGCGGCGGTCGCCTCGGCCATCGCGGCGTCGGCGTCGAGCCCGACGACGGTGGCGCCGGAGCGGCGTAGCCGGTCGACGAGCGCGCCCGTGCCACACCCGACGTCGAGCGCGCGTCGCCTGCGTCGCGGCAGCCGGCGCAGGATCCAGCCGTGGAAGTGGTCGTTGTGGTTCCACGGGTGCCGCGCGTTGAGGCGGCCGAGCCACCGGCCGACGGCGCGGACCTGCGGGTTCGTCGTCGTGCGCGGGTCGAACTGCATCCTCGGCGTCGTCGGCATGGACAGCGAGGGTAGCGTCTCGGCCGTGCCGACCCTCGTCCTCCTGTGCGGCCCCGCCGGCGCGGGCAAGTCCACGCACGCCCGGCGCTACGCGGCCGACGGCTACGCGGTCGCGTCCGTCGACGAGCTCGCGTGGGCGGCCGGGCACCCGGCCGTGCACCCCCTGCCCGACGACGCCGCCCGCCAGGTGGCGGAGACCCTGCGGTCCCGGGTCGGCGCGCTCCTCGACCAGGGGCGCGACGTCGTCGTCGACTCGTCGTTCTGGTCCCGCGCGTCCCGGGACACCTACCGCGCGCTCGGTGCAGCCCACGGCGCGGACGTCCTGGTCGTCTACGTCGACACCCCGCGCGACGTCGCCCTCGCCCGGGTGGCCGCGCGGACCGCGGCGCACCCGCACGACGTCGTCCTGACCCCCGAGGTGGCCGCCGCCTTCCACGACGGGTTCGAGGTCCCGACGCCGGACGAGGGCCCGCTGGAGGTCGTGCCGGGCGCGTGACGACTCTCCTCTCGCGCGGAGTGTGTCGCGCGTGAGGCAGATGTTCCCGTGAGGTAACCGGGGGCTGACGGCGGCGACACGGCGGCTTCCTACCGTCGGGTCATGAGCAGCGAGCCCCCCACCCCAGGCCGTTCCGAGCGGCGGCACGTCGTCGTCGTCGGCGGTGGCATGGTCGCGCAGCGGTTCGTCGAGGCCCTGAGGGCCCGCGACACGGGCGGCGCGTGGCGCGTCACCGTGTTCGCCGAGGAGCCCCGCACGCCCTACGACCGCGTCGGCCTCACCCGCTACTTCGAGGTGCGCGACGCCGAGGAGCTCGCCCTCGGCGACCCGGCGCTGTGGGACGACCCGCTCGTCGACCTGCACCGCGACTGCGCGGTCACGTCGGTCGACCGCGCCGCGCGGACCGTCACCGACCGCCTCGGCCGCGTGCACGCCTACGACGAGCTGGTGCTCGCCACGGGGTCCAGCGCCGCGATGCCGCCCATCGACGGCAACGACCTGCCCGGCGTCTTCGTGTACCGCACCATCGACGACGTCGCGGCGCTGCGCGGGTGGGTGGAGGCCAAGCGGGAGGCCGGCCGCATCGAGACGCGGGGCGGCGTGGTGGAGCGCCCGGTGCGCGGCGCCGTCGTCGGCGGCGGGCTGCTGGGCCTCGAGGCCGCGGGCGCGCTGAAGGCGCTCGGCGCGCAGGCCACGGTGATCCAGTTCGGCACGCATCTCATGGACGTGCAGGTCGACCTGGGCGGCGGGCACGCGCTGAAGCGGCTCATCAACGACAAGGGCATCGCGGTCCGCACCGACACGGCGACGAAGGCGATCCGGCCGCACCGCCGCACCGGGCACGTGGGCCGCATGGACTTCGCCGACGGCGGGCGGCTCGACGTCGACGTCGTCGTGATGGCCACGGGCGTGCGCCCCCGCGACGAGCTGGCTCGCGCGGCCGGGCTCGAGATCGGCGCGCGCGGCGGCGCCGTCGTCGACCTCACCTGCCGCACCGCCGACGACCACGTCTGGGCGATCGGCGAGGTCGCGTGCATCGAGGGGCGCTGCCTCGGCCTGGTCGCGCCCGGCAACACGATGGCGGAGGTCGTGGTCGACCGGCTGCTCGGCGGCGGGGCCACGTTCCCCGGCGCGGACACGGCGACCAAGCTCAAGCTCTCGGGCGTCGACGTGGCGAGCTTCGGCGACGCGCACGGGCGCACCGAGAAGTCCGTCGAGATCGTCTGGGCCGACCCGCTGCGGGGCGTCTACAGCAAGCTCGTCATGGCCGACGACGCGCGCACCCTGCTGGGAGGCGTCTTCGTCGGCGACGCCGGGCCGTACGCGTCGCTGCGTCCCATGCTCGGCGCGGAACTGCCGGGCGACCCGTCCGCGTTCCTGCTGCCCGAGGGGTCGGGCGGTGCGCCCACCCTCGAGCTGCCCGACGACGCGAACGTCTGCTCCTGCAACAACGTCTCGGCGGGCACGATCCGGGGTGCGGTCACGGAGCACGAGTGCACCGACGTCGCGGGCGTCAAGGCGTGCACGCGGGCCGGCACCACGTGCGGGGCGTGCGTGCCGCTGGTCACCAAGCTGACGAAGACGGAGCTCGCCAGGGCCGGCGTCGAGGTCAGCAACGCGCTGTGCGAGCACTTCGACCTGTCCCGCGCGCAGCTCTTCGACGCCGTGCGCGTGGCCGACCTGCACACGTTCAGCGAGATCATCGCCCGGTTCGGCCGGGTGCCCGACGGCGCGAGCGACGCCGGCCGGGGCTGCGACATCTGCAAGCCGACCGTGGCGTCGATCCTGGCCAGCCTCGGCAACGGGCACATCCTCGCGGGCGAGCAGGCCACGCTGCAGGACACCAACGACCACATGCTCGCCAACCTGCAGAAGGACGGCACGTACTCGGTCGTCCCGCGCATGCCGGGCGGCGAGGTGACGCCGGAGGGGCTGATCGTCGTCGGGCAGGTCGCGAAGGACTTCGGCCTCTACACGAAGATCACCGGCGGCCAGCGGATCGACATGTTCGGTGCCCGCGTCGAGCAGCTCCCGGAGATCTGGCGGCGGCTCGTGGACGCCGGCTTCGAGTCCGGGCACGCGTACGGCAAGTCGCTGCGCACCGTGAAGTCGTGCGTCGGGTCCACGTGGTGCCGGTACGGGGTGCAGGACTCCGTGGGCATGGCCGTCGAGCTCGAGCTGCGCTACCGCGGCCTGCGCTCGCCGCACAAGCTCAAGCTCGGCGTCTCCGGCTGTGCCCGCGAGTGCGCCGAGGCGCGCGGCAAGGACGTCGGGGTCATCGCCACCGACCAGGGTTGGAACGTCTACGTGGGCGGCAACGGCGGCCAGACGCCGAAGCACGCGCAGCTCCTCGCGGAGAACCTGTCGTCGGCCGAGCTGCTCCGCACGATCGACCGCTTCCTCATGCTGTACATCCGCACCGCCGACCGGCTGCAGCGCACCGCGCCCTGGGTCGAGGAGTACGAGGGCGGGCTCGAGGCGATCCGCCAGGTCGTGATCGAGGACTCCCTCGGCATCGGCGCGGACCTCGACGCCGCGATGGCGCGGCACGTCGAGGGGTACGAGGACGAGTGGCGAGCCGTGCTGGAGGACCCCGAGAAGCTCGCCCGCTTCGGCTCCTTCGTCAACGCCCCGACGACGCCGGACCCGGCGCTCGCGTACGTGCCCGAGCGCGGCCAGAAGCGCCCCGCCACCCCCGACGAGGTCGCGGCGGGCGTCGTCGACCCCGACCTCGCGGGCCCCGTCCTCGTCGCCGGCCCCACCCTGGAGGTGCGCGCATGACCGCCCTTGTCCCTTCGGCCTCGCGCCCCGCGACGTCCCTCGTCGACGGGCCCGGCTGGACGGCCGTCTGCCCGCTGGACGCCCTCGCCCCCGAGCGCGGCGCCGCCGCCCTGGTGACCGGCTCCGACGGGGAGGAGCTGCAGGTGGCGCTGTTCCGGCTGCTCGACGGCACCGTCTGCGCCGTGCAGCAGCTCGACCCGTACTCGGGGGCGCACGTCATGTCGCGGGGCATCGTCGGCACGCGCGGCGGCACGCCCACCGTCGCGTCGCCGGTCTACAAGCAGGTCTTCGAGCTGCACACCGGCCGCTGCCTCGACGCGGCGGGCAAGGAGCCGAGGGCCGGGTCGGCGGCCGACCTCGCGTCGTACCCGGTGGTCGTCACCGGCGGCGTCGTGCACGTGGGGATCGGATGACGACGGCCCGCCCCGCGACGGGGAGCGTCGTCCTCGTCGGTGCCGGCCCGGGCGCGGCCGACCTGCTCACCTACCGCGCCTGGCGCGCGCTGACCACGGCCGACGTCGTGGTCACCGACCGCCTGGTGCCCCGGGAGCTGCTCGACGACCTCGACCCGGCCGTCGAGGTCGTCGACGTCGGCAAGACGCCGGGCCGGCACACGTTGCCGCAGGAGGAGATCGACGCGCTGATCGTCGCCCGTGCGCTCGCCGGGCAGCGCGTGGTGCGGCTCAAGGGCGGCGACCCGTTCGTCTTCGGCCGCGGCGGCGAGGAGGTCGCGGCCTGCCGCGCCGCGGGGGTGCCGGTCGAGGTGGTGCCCGGGGTGTCGTCCGCGCTCGCCGCGCCCGCGCTGGCCGGGGTGCCGCTCACGCACCGCGGCACGACGACGGCGTTCCACGTGGTCACGGGGCACACGGTCACGGGGCACACCCGCGACGGCGCGGCGAGCGGCGACGTGCTCGACGACGTGTCGGTCGCCTGCGTGACGTCCCGCGCCGCGACGCTCGTCGTGCTCATGGGGGTGGCGGCGCTGCCCGCCATCGTCGCCCGGCTGCTGGACGCGGGCGCCGCGCCGACCACGCCCGTCGCTATCGTGGAGCGAGGTTCGCTGCCCGACCAGCGTGTCACGCGCGTCGCCCTCGACCTGGCCGCCAAGCGCGCCGAGGAGGTCGGGGTCTGCGCCCCGGCCGTGGTCGTGATCGGCGACGTGGCGGACGAGCAGCTGCTGGAGGTCGCGGGTGACGCAGGAGGAGCCGCAGGGCGGGCCGGTGGCTGACGCCGCGAGGCGGACGGCCCGGCCCGCGCTGGGCCAGGTGATGGCCGGCTGCACGGTGCTCGTCACGGCCGACCGCCGGTCGGGGGAGCTGGCCGCCGCGCTGGAGCGGCGGGGCGCCGCCGTCCGGCACGCGCCGGCGCTGAGCATGATCCCGCACGTGGACGACGACGCGCTGATCGCCGCGACGCGCGCCCTCGTCGCCGACCCGCCGGACGTCGTCGTCGCGACCACCGGCGTCGGCTTCCGCGCCTGGATCGAGGCCGCCGACGCCCACGGCCTGGCCGACGACCTGCTCGCCGTCCTCGGCCGCTCGCGCCTGGTCGCGCGCGGCCCGAAGGCGCGGGGCGCGATCCAGGCGGCGGGGCTGCAGGCCGACTGGGTCGCCGAGTCCGAGACGTCGGCCGAGGTCGCCGAGGTGCTGCTGAGCGAGGGCGTGAACGGCCTGCACGTCGCGATCCAGCACCACGGCGCGGGCGCCGACGGGCTGGACGCCGTCTTCGAGAAGGCGGGAGCGCGGGTTTCCGCGCTGGTGGTCTACCGCTGGGGGCCGCCGCCCGACCCGGCCGCCGTCGAGGCCTCCGTGCGCGCGGCCGCGGCGGGCGAGATCGACGCCGTCGCGTTCACCTCCGCTCCCGGCGCCGAGGCGTGGCTGCGCGCCGTCGAGGCGCAGGGCCTGCGCGACGAGGTCGTGGCGCGCTTCGCGGACGGGTCGATGGTCGCCGCCGCCGTCGGGCCCGTCACCGCGCGGCCGCTGGAGTCGCGCGGCATCCCGATGCTCCAGCCCGAGCGAGGCCGGCTCGGCGCCCTCGTGCGCACGGTCGTGGGGCACTACGAGCACCTGGAGTCCGTGGCGCTGGCCACCGTCGCCGGGCCGCTCGTCATCCGCGCCCGCGTCGCCGTCCTGGACCAGCAGGTGCTGCCCCTGTCGCCGACGGGCGTCGAGGTGCTGCGGCTGCTCGCGTCCGCGGGCGGGGACGTCGTGCCGCGCGAGCGCGTGCTGGACGTGCTGCCCGGCACGTCGCGCGACCCGCACGCCGTCGAGGTGGCCGTCGCCCGGCTGCGCGAGGCCGCCGGACGACGCGACCTGGTGAAGACCGTCGTCAAGCGCGGCTACCGGCTGGAGCTCGCGCACGCCTGACCGGCCGCCCGGTGGCTCAGTGGTGGCTGTGCCTACCAAGGGCCGTCACGGGGGTCGCCCCGGGCCGGGTCCACTGTGCCGTGGGGCGGCTCGTCGGGCCCCACGTCGCGCGCCCGTCGGCGTCGGTGCGCCAGTACCAGCAGATCGGGGCGCCGTGACCGCCCTCCGGGGAGCCGGCGTCGGGTGCCGGGGGCCAGCCCTCCGGGTCGTCCTGCCACGCCTCGCGCCGGCCGTAGGGCGTCATGTCGAGCACGCCCAGCGTGCCGTCGGCGGGCTCGTTGCCGCGGCCGGTCGTGGAGTAGGTGAGGAAGGCGCGGTCGCCGTCGCGCAGGAAGACCGAGATGTGGCCCTCCTCCGTGCGCACCGCGTCCTCCACACCCCGCACCGAGAACCACGGCTGGGGGTACCCCATGAACTCGACGTAGGGAGCCACCTCCTCCCAGGGCCCCGAGGTCAGGGCGGCGAGGGAGACGCCGCGGGCGTTGAGGTAGGCCGCGTCGCGCAGGTGCCACAGGTTGAACGTGCAGCCCTCGCACTGCCCCTGCGACGGGGCGCCGTCGTGCCACATGGAGTGGTAGACGACCAGCTCGTCGCGGCCGGCGAAGACGTCGAGGAACGGGACGGGGCCGCCTGCTCCGACCACCTCAGCCGTCGCGTCGACCTCCACCATGGGGAGCCGGCGGCGGGCCGCGGCGATCGCGTCGCCCTCCCGGGTGTGGGCCTTCTCGCGGACGAGGAGCTCGTCGCGCGCGGCCTGCCAGGTGGCGAGGTCGACGACGGGCGGCCGGCCGGTGCGTGCGGGGTTCGGGTGTTCGGTCGTGGACGTCATGGGTCCTCCTCGGGGGTCACCGGGACAGACCAGACGCCGCGCGAGAACTCATCGCGGACGTCGTCCTGGGACGACGGGTAGTTCTGCCCGTGGTGCATCACGGACGGCGCGGCTTACTCTCGTGCGGGGCGACGGAGGGTGAGAACCGGTGCCTGACCTGCGAGGGGACGGGACGTGATCGTGCACCAGGAGGAGGCGAGAGCGTGAGGCCGGCGGACTGGTCGCCGGTGGGTCTGGACTCCGACCCCACGCCCGGGGACCCGGTACTCGTCCTTTCCGGTGGGCAGGACTACCTCGAGGTCGCCGGCTCGATCGACGACGCCGCCGGGGCGATGTCCCGCCTGGACGTCGCCGGGACGATCTCTCAGGCCGTGGACGCGTTGATGGAGACGAAGGAAGACACCATCAGCGAGATCCGCCGCGCCCATTCGCGGTATCAGGCTACGGGTGAGGCGTTGGTGGACACGGGCACCGTCACCCTCGACCGGATCGACATCGAACACCGCGACCCCGCCGACGCGGTCACCGTCTACAACTTCCACGTCGCCACGCACCACAACTACTACGTCCTCGCCGGCGACCTGCCCGTCCTGGTCCACAACGCGAAGCACTCCGTGCCCCTCCGTCCGCATGAGTCCGCGGGCGGTCACGCGATCGAGCGTCACGTAGCGAGTCTGACGATTATCTGAGGTCGCGCAACATCCCTTTGGCGTCGACGTTCAGGAATCTCGATTGCGCGCAGCGAGCTACTGCCGAGAACATACGCGGCAATGCCAGGCGCATTGAGAAGTAGATCTCGGGTACCGATATAAAGCTCGAGATCAGATCGACAATGAGCCCGGCCGATGGGCGAGTCTTCGTCAGGTGCCAGGGTAAAATCGTCACCCCCCAGGAAGTCGCCACATTTCTGCGCCGCGACCCATCGAGTCCCGAGGGATATCGCATCATCACTTCGTACCCCACGATCATGGAGCTCTAGATGCAAAGGTTACGCTACTTGGCGCGGACGTACTTCCATCAGGATTACGACGTCGAAGCACCCACCCCCCTCGGAGTAGTGGAAGTGTTCCGGTCGGACGAGGCAGCAGCAACTGTCCAGGAGCTTCGATCGGACATCGAGGCGGCACTCTCTGCCAACTCCGACGAGGACGCGCTCGAAGACCTTTGGCTCAGGCAGTGCGGTTCCATGTACGACCCGACGGTCGACGGAGTGAGCTTCCGCGACTGGTTCACCTCGATGCTGTCCGTGCTCCGCTGACCCGAGACCTCAGTGAGATCGGGGCGTGACGAGAGGAGAATGCGGTATGACGGCTCCGCACGACGAGCGCCCCAGCAGCCTGCTCGACACGCACGAGATCGCGCTCCTGTCCCGCGCCCTGTACGAGTGGGGCGGCCCCGCGCACGCCAGCGACCTCCTCGCGCGAGGGATGGGGTTCGCCGACGCCCACACCCTGGTGCAGCGGTGCGCCGCGCTGGGCACGGACCTGAAGCAGGACACGCCCCTCGAGGCAGCGGACTGGGCGCGGGTCCTCCTGGCCGTGGAGATCGTCTTCGCCAGCGACCTCGTCGGCTCCGGGACGGACTGGCGCACCACGACCGGCATGGACGACGTGGAGACGATCCGGCTCCTGCGCACGATCCAGCGCAAGCTCGGCCCGGTCGTCCGGCCCTACTACGGCGCGACGCCAGGGAGGCCGTCCTGACCGGGGTCTTTCACCCCGGGTAGACGTCCACCTCCGCCGCCTTGACGGACAGCCACACAGGCGTGCCCGGCGTGAGCGCGAGCTCGGCGGCGGCCTGCGGCGTGACGTCGGCGGCGAGGTGGTCGGTGCGCACGCGCACGAGGTCGCCGCGTGGCTCCAGCGAGGTCACCGTGCCGCGGAAGGTGTTGCGCGGCGAGCCGTGCCGCTCGTCGAGGTAGACGGAGACGGCGGCGGGGCGGAAGACGGCGGTCATGGGCGCGCCGACGGAGGCGTCCGGGGCGCCGTGGCCGTGCGCCACCTCCCCGGCGGGCGTGCGGACGCCGTCGCCGGTCCACGTCCCGGTGAGCAGGTTGAGCCCCGCGATGCGCGCCGCGAACGCGCTGCGCGGGCGGGCCAGCACCTGGGCCGTCGGGCCGCGCTCGACGACGCGTCCGCCCTCGACGACCGCGACCTCGTCGGCCAGGAGCAGGGCGTCGAGGACGTCGTGGGTCGTGATGATCGCGGTCTGGTCGGCGAGGAGCCGCTGGAGCGTCTGGCGCAGTGCGGGCGTGACGTCGACGTCGAGGGCGGCCATGGGCTCGTCGAGCAGCAGCAGCCGGGGCTCGGCGGCGAGCGCGCGGGCAACGGCCACCCGCTGCGCCTGCCCGCCGGACAGGGTCGCGGGCGGGCGGTCGGCGAGGTGCGCGAGGCCGATCTGCTCCAGCCGGCGCACGGCGGCGTCATCCGCCTCCCGGCGCCGGGCGCCCTGGGAGCGCGGGCCGAACGCGACGTTCTGCCGCACGGACAGGTGCGGGAAGAGCAGGGCCTCCTGCGCCAGCAGCGCGACCTGCCGGGCGTGCGAGGGCACCCAGGTGCGGGTACGGCCGGCCTCCGCGCGGACCAGGGGCCGGCCGTCGAGGGTGATCTCGCCGTTGTGCGGGCGCAGCGTCCCGGCCGCCAGTCCGAGCGCGGTGGACTTCCCGGCGCCGTTCGGGCCGAGCAGCGCGAGGGTGCGACCCTCGGCGACGTCGAGCTCGACGTCGAACCCGCGGGCGGGCAGCGTGGCGGCGAAGGAGAGGCTCACAGGGCGCCCCGGTCCCGCCGGGTGACCGCGATGACGAGCACGGCGACCACGACGAGCAGCAGGGACAGCGCGACCGCCGCGTCGGGGTCGGTCTCGCGCTGCAGGTAGATCTCCAGCGGCAGGGTGCGCGTGACTCCCTGGAGGCTGCCGGCGAACGTGATCGTGGCGCCGAACTCGCCGAGGGCGCGGGCGAACGACAGCACGGCCCCCGACACCAGCCCCGGCCACACGAGCGGCAGGGTGACGCGGCGCAGCACCGTGGTGGGCCGGGCGCCTAGCGACGCCGCGACCACCTCGTACCGCGCCCCCGCGGTGCGCAGGGCACCCTCCAAGCTCATGACGAGGAACGGCAGCGCGACGAACGTCTGCGCGAGGACCACCGCGGTCGTGGAGAACGCGATCTGCAGGCCCGCCACCTGCAGGGTCTCGCCGAGCAGCCCGCGTCGGCCGAACGTGTACAGCAGGGCGATGCCGCCCACGACGGGCGGCAGCACCAGCGGCACCATCACCAGGGAGCGCAGCAGGTCGTTCCCGGGAAAGCGGCAGCGGGCGAGCACCAGCGCCATCGGGATGCCGAGGACCAGGCACGCCAGCGTGCTGGCGGCCGACGTCTGCAGGCTCAGCACCAGCGCCGCGCGCGCCGACTCGCTGGAGACCAGCGTCCAGTAGCTCGACCAGTCGACCCGCGTGGCCATCGCGACCAGCGGCAGCACCACGAACAGCCCGCCCACGGCGGCGGGCACGAAGGCCCACCGTGGCGGGCCGACGGAGGTCTCGGCGGCGGGGGTCTGGGCGGTGCGGGTCGTGGTCATCGGTCGCGTCACGGGGCGGCGAAGCCGTACCCGGCAAGGGTCTGCTGCCCGTCGTCGGAGAGCACGAGGTCGACGAACTGCCGCGCGAGCTCCTCATGGTCCGTGTCGGTGACGGGGGCGATCGGGTAGGTGTTCACCGCGCCGGCCGACTCGGGGAGCTCGACCCCCTCGACGTCGTCGCCCGCGGCGGCGACGTCGGTGACGTACACGAGCCCGGCGTCCGCCTCGCCCGCGATCACCTTGCCGAGCACGTCGGTGACGCTCTGCTCCTCGCTGACGGGCTGCAGGTCGAGGCCGGCGGCGTCGGCGACCCGGGCGGACGCGGCGCCGCACGGCACCTCGGGGGCGCACAGCACGAGCTTCACGTCCGGGTCTGCGAGGTCGGCGAGAGTCGCGACGCCGGCCGGGTTGCCCGGCGGCACGGCGATCTCGAGGGAGTTGGTGGCGAAGTCCTGCGGCGCGCCCACCAGGTCGTCGGCGACGAGCTTGTCCATGTTCGCCGTGTCCGCGGAGGCGAAGACGTCGGCCGGCGCGCCCTGCTGGATCTGCGCTACCAGGTCGGACGACCCGGCGAAGCTGAGCCGCACGTCCACACCGTCGTGCGTCGCCTCGAACTGCTCGGCGAGGTCCTCGAACGAGCCCTGGAGCGATGCCGCCGCGAACACGGTGAGCGTCGCGCCGTCGCCGCCCTCGCCCCCCGACGCCGACGTGCCGCAGCCCGCGAGCGCGGTCGCCGCCGCGCCGACCGACAGGGTCGCCACCCCGGCGGCGAGATGCTTCCTCATACGTCTCCTTCGTCCTCGGCGGTTCACGCCTCGGCCTCGATCACGACCGTCGTCGACTTGATCACCGCCACCGCCACGGAGCCGCGTTCCAGGCCCAGGTCGCGCACGGCCTCGCTGCTCATGAGCGACACCACGCGGAACGGCCCGCACTGGAGCTCCACCTGAGACATAACCTTGTCGCTTTGGATGTCCGTGACGAGCCCGACGAAGCGGTTGCGCGCCGAGCTCTTCATCCCGCCCGGGAGCGCCGGGGGCGTGGCGTGCTCGCGCGCGACCATCGCGACCTCGTACCCGTCCACGACCTTGCGCCCCGCCGCGTCCGTGGTGGACCCGAGCAGGCCGCGGTCGATCCAGCGGCGCACGGTGTCGTCGCTGACGCCGAGGTACACGGACGCTTCCGAAACTCGCATGTGCGGCACGAGACAGAGCATAGTCGCGCATCTGCGGATCGATAAGGTCGCGGATGCGATGTCTTCGATCGCGAGGCAGAGGTGCGCTCAGCCGAGCTCGACAGGGTCGGGGCCGAGCTCCTGCACGACCGTGGTGCGCCGGCCGAGGGCGAATGCGGTGGTGGCGCCGACGAGCGCGACGACCGCTGCTGTCAGGTACACCCCGCTGAGCCCCACGGCGAATGCCTCGCGGACCGCGTGGGTGATCGCGGTGACCTGGTCGGGCGGGATCTGGGCGACCGCCCCGTCGAGGCCGCCGCTGCTGACCGCCGCGCCGAGCGCCGGGGCCTGGGGCACCTGCTGGTCCAGGAGGCTTGCGCTGAGGCGGGCCTGGAGAACCGCGCCGAACAGCGCGATGCCGAGGGCGAACCCGAGCTGGCGGAAGGTGTTCATCGCCCCGCTCGCCATGCCGGCGCGGTCGTGCGGCACCGCGGCCATCGCGGCGTCCGCGACGGGGACGATGGCGAGCCCGGCCCCGGTACCCACCACGACAAGTCCTGTGGTCAGGGCCGATGCCGCCGAGTCCGCCTTCATGCAGAGCGCGAGCGTGACGGCGCCGCCGGCGACGACGAGGAGCCCGGTGCCGATGGTGATCCGAGGCGGCACCCGGTGCAGCAGGCGGCCCGAGAATCCAGCGACCACGAGCGCCGGAACGGCGAGGGGGAGGAACGCGACCCCGGTGTCGACGGGTCCGAGGCCCTCGACGGTCTGCAGCCAGACGGAGGTCGACGGGAGGGTGGAGAACGCGGCGGCCTGGAGCGTGAGGGTGGCGACCATGGCCGCAACGAAGGGCGGGCGGCGGAACAGGGCGAGGTCGAGGACCGGCTGTGCCACTCGCGACTCGATGACGACGAACAGGATCGTGGCGGCTGCCGCGGCCGCAAGAGCAAGAAGGATTCGAGGGCTCGTCCAGCCGTCCTGCTGCCCGCGGATGATGGCGAGGACCAGCGCGCCCGCGGCGATCGTGAATGTGGCCGTGCCGGCGAGGTCGAGCTTTCGTCGTCCGTCACCGGCGGCGGAGGGCAGCGCGCGAAGGCTGACCAGGATCGCGAGGATGCCGACCGGAACGTTGATCGCAAAGATCCACGGCCATCCCGCGACTTCGGTGAGCACGCCGCCGAGGAGCAGTCCGAGCGCGGTCGTCGCGCCACTGACGGCGCCCCACACCCCGAACGCGATGCCGCGCTGGCGGCCGTGGTAGGTGACCGAGAGCAGGGCGAGCGTCGTGGCGAGCATGGCTGCGCCGCCCACCCCTTGCAGGGCACGAGCGGCGATGAGCACCTGCACGTCGGGCGCGAGCGCGCAGAGGACCGAGGCGCCCATGAAGATCGCCAGGCCGGCGACGTAGACCCGGCGCCGCCCGGTCCGGTCGGCGAGCGCCCCGGCGCCGAGCAGGGACGTGGCGAGCATCAACGCGTAGGCGTCCATCAGCCATTGCAGGTCGGTGAACGAGGCGCCGAGGTCGTCGTGCATGTCGGGCAGCGCGACGGTCACGATCGTCGCGTCGAGCAGCAGCAAGAACGTACCGAGACAGATGGCGAGCAGGGCGGACCAGGAACGCACGGGGACTCCTTCGAAGCGACAGGACAACGCTTCGATGCTCGTCAGGGCGGCGAATCTGCAACAGGGTGCGCCGACGAAGTGGTGGATCTCGACGTAGATTCGATCCTCGTGACGGAATCTCTCGCACTCGACGTGCTGGATCGCCGCATCGTGCATGCGCTCCAGATCGATGCCCGCGCGAGCTTCGAGCGGATCGGGGCGGTCCTCGGAGTGTCCGACCAGACCGTCGCGCGCCGGTACCGCCGGCTCGTGGACCACGGCGCCGTACGGATCAGTGCGGTACCCGTGACCGCCGACGGAACGGCACAGGGCTGGTTCGTCAGACTTCGGTGCGCGCCGCCGCAGACACGCACGATCGCCCAGGAGCTGGGCGCCAGGGACGACACGAGATGGGTGATGTTGACCTCGGGCGGCACCGAGGTCGTCTTCCTGCTCCACGTCGAGGGTCACCGCACGGCACCGTCCGTGCGCGACGCCGTGCTCGCCGCGTTGCACACGACGCCGGGCATCCTGGCGATCGAGGCGTACTCCCCGTTGCGGTTCTTCGTGGGCCACCAGGTGGCCTGGCAGGCGCGCATCAGCGCGCTCACGGCGGCCGAGATCAGTGAGCTCGCCGGCGCTGGTTCCGTGTCCGCCGGGGCACACGGCGGCCGGCGCGCCGACGATGTCGACCGGGCGATCATCGGTGTCCTCGCCGATGACGGGCGCGCGACCGTCGCGCGGGTCGCCGGCGCCGTCGGCGTCTCCGAGTCCAACGCACGCCGGCGCCTGGACCGGCTTCGGGCGTGCTCGCTCGTCTACTTCGACGTCGTCGTCGACGAACGGGTTCTCGGATACGAGGAGCTGGTGCTCATCTGGATGCAGGTTCCGCTCGATCAGCTCGACGAGCTCGGCCGCCGGGTCGCCACCCACGCTCCCGTCGCCATGGCCACGGCGCTGTCCGGGAACTACGACCTGCTCGTCGCTGCTGCCTGTCGCGATCGTGACGAGCTGTACGACTACCTCACCGGAGACCTCGCCCGGACCATAGGCTCCGCACCCTTCCGCACCTCCCCGGTCCTCGAGCTGGTGAAGCGGGGCTGACGCCGTCGGCGACGCGAGCGCCCTCGAGGATGTCCGCGCCGAGAACATAGGCTGACGCTCGTGCATGACGACGTGACGCACGGCCGCAGATCGGTGGCCGACCACGCGGCCGCGGTGGCCGCGCTGGCAGGACCGTCCCTGACGGCCGCGCGCGGGGCGGCGCGGGTGGACGTCGCGACGCTGCTCGCGCAGACGGCGGCGGGCGCGGCGCTGGCGCCGCGGGTGCTGGCCCGCGATGCGGTGGCCGCGGTCGCGCTGCCCGGCTTCGACAACTCCCAGATGGACGGGTACGCGGTCCGCGCGGCCGACCTCGCCGCGGCGACGGCGCGGGACCCGGTCGTGCTGCCGGTCGCTGCCCCCGTGCCCGCGGGCACGCAGCCGCCGCCGCTCGAGCCGGGCAGCGCGGCGCCGGTGATGACCGGCGCGCCGGTGCCGGCCGGCGCCGACGCCGTCGTCAAGATCGAGGACGCCGACCCACCGCGCTTCCCGGACCCGCGGAGCGCCGCCTCGGTGCAGTTCGCCGCCCCCGTCGCGCCCGGCACGTTCGTGCGCGCCGCGGGCTCCGACGTCGCGCGGGGTGACCTGCTCCTCGCGGCCGGGACCCCGCTGGGCCCGCCGCAGCTCGGCGCGCTCGTGGCCGCCGGCGTCACCGCCGTCGACGTCGCGCCGCCGCCGCACGTGCTGCTCGTCTCCACCGGCTCGGAGCTGGCGCCCGCGGGCGCGGCTCTCGGCCCCGCCCAGGTGCACGACGCCAACGGCGCCGCCCTCACCGCCGCGCTCGCGCAGGCCGGCGCCCGCGTCACGACCCGCGTCGTGCCGGACCGCCCCGACGCGCTGCGCCAGGTGCTCGCCGACGCCCCGCACGACGTCGCGCTCGTCGTGACGACCGGGGGCGTGTCGGCCGGGGCGTACGAGGTGGTGCGCCAGACCCTCACCGACGCCTGGTTCGGGCACGTGGCCGTGCAGCCCGGCGGCCCGCAGGGCCTCGGCACCGTCGACGTCGGCGCGGGGGCGGTCGCGCGGCGGGTGCCGCTCGTCGCGTTCCCCGGCAACCCGGTGAGCGCGTTCGTGTCGTTCGAGCTGTTCCTGCGCCCGTCGCTGGCCGCCGCCACGGGCGCCGCGCCCGCGCGTCGTCCGGCCGGGCGCGCCCCGCTGGCCGAGCCGCTCGACTCGCCGCCGGCGCTGCACCAGGTGCGGCGGGGCGTGCTCGACGGCGGCCGCGTACGGATGAGCGGCGGCCCCGGCTCGCACCTGCTCACCCATCTCGCCGCCGCGACGATCCTCGTGCACGTGCCGCCCGGCGTCGCGCGCCTCGAGGCCGGCGACCTCGTCGACTACCAGGAGCTCCGTTGACCGACAACGCCGATCTGTCCCACTACCGCGCCGACGGCGCCGCGCACATGGTCGACGTGTCGGCCAAGGACGTGACCCGCCGCGAGGCGACCGCCACGGCCGTGCTGCGCACCCGGCCCGACGTCGTCGCGCGCATCGCGACCGGCGACCTGCCCAAGGGGGAGGCGATCGCCACCGCACGCGTCGCGGGGATCATGGGCGCCAAGCGCACGCCCGACCTCGTGCCGCTGTGCCACCCGCTGCCGATCTCCGGCGTCGAGATCGACGTGGTGCCCGCCGCGGGCGGTTCGGGCGAGGTCCGGATGTCGGCGACGGTGCGCACCACCGGCCGCACGGGCGTCGAGATGGAGGCGCTCACCGCCGTGACCGTCGCCGGGCTGACGCTCTACGACATGATCAAGGCCGTCGACAAGGCGGCCGTGCTCACGGACGTGCAGGTCGTGGCGAAGTCGGGCGGCAAGTCGGGCGACTGGACGCGCGCGGCGGCGTCGGACGGGCAGGCGGACGCATGAGCGCCGCGGGGGCGGCGCCGGAGCGCCGCGTCGCCGTCGTCGTCGCGTCGGACCGCGCGGCGGCGGGGGAGTACGAGGACCGCTCCGGCCCGGCGGCCGCGGCATGGTTCGCGGAGCGTGGCTGGGTGGTCGCCGAGCCCGTCGTGGTGCCCGACGGCGACCCGGTGCGCGAGGCGATCGCCGCACTGCTCGGGTCGACGTCGGGCGCGGCGCGCGAGGAGGTGCCGCACCTGATCGTCACCAGCGGCGGCACGGGCCTCGGGCCGCGCGACCGCACGCCGGAGGCCACGCGCGCCGTCCTGGACCGCGAGGTGCCGGGGATCGCGGAGCTGGTACGCGCCCGTTCGCTCGCCCCCACCGACCCCGCGAAGCGGGCCGTACCGGCGGCGGCCCTGTCCCGCGGCGTCGCGGGCGTCGCCGGTCGCACGCTCGTGATCAACCTGCCCGGCTCCGTCGGGGGCGTGACCGACGGCCTCGACGCGCTCGCCGAGGTGCTGCCACACGCCGTCGACCAGCTCGCCGGCGTCGACCACACCGCCCCCGCGCCGGCCCCGCCCGCGGAAGCGAGGGCCGAGGTGCTGCGCGCCGTCGTCGTCGACTCGCCGCTGGACCCGCTGGTCGCCGAGCTGAGCGCGCTGGTGCGCGACGACGCGTGCGGGGCCGTGGCCACGTTCACCGGCTACGTGCGCGACCACGACGGCGCGCCCGGTCATTCGCGCGACGTCGTGCACCTGCACTACGAGGCCCACCCGGACGCGGCCGCCGTGCTGCGGGCGGTCGCGGAACGGGTCGCGCGCCGCACGGCCGCGTCGACGGGGGACCGGGTGCGCGTCGCCGTCGTGCACCGCACCGGCGACCTGACGATCGGGGACGTCGCGGTCGTGGCGGCCGTCGCCGCCGGGCACCGGCAGGCCGCGTTCACCGCGGCGTCGGACCTGGTCGAGGAGCTCAAGGCCGAGGTGCCGATCTGGAAGGAGCAGGGCTTCTCCGACGGCACGTCCGAGTGGGTGGCCTCGCTGGGCTGACGGCGTCCCCGGCCGGCGGACCCTGGGCGTCACCTGCTGTTCACCTGCGGGTCGGTGTCACGACCCGCAGCCGCCATCGGTGGTCCCTACGTTCGGGCAGGTCACCCCCTGTCCTGACACCGCACACCCTCAGGAGTGCCACCGATGACGATCGCCCCCGAGTCGCGCCCGCTGCTGGAGCTCGCGGCCCCGCCCACCGGCCCCCACGACGGCCCCCACTACGCGCGCGGCAAGCGCAGCGCCGTCACCTGCCGGCTGAAGTGCGCGGACGCGTGCTCGCACCCGGCCCCCAACGAGTCCGCCAACGAGTACTTCCGCGACGTCGCCGCCCGGGCGCTGTCGCGCCGCGTCATGCTGGGCGGCCTGGCCGCCGCGGCCGCCACCGTCGTCGTCGGCGCCCAGGTGGCCGCCGCGCCCGGCGCCTCCGCCGCGACGTCGGCCGGTGCCGCCGGGCGCGGCCATGGCAAGGGGCTCGCCTTCGGCGCGATCGCCCCGCAGGACGCGGGCCTCGACGCCTTCGTCGTCCCCGAGGGCTACGAGTGGTCGCCCATCATCCGCTGGGGCGACCCGATCCTGCCGGGCGGCCGCGCGTTCGACCCGGCGCGCCAGTCGCCGGAGCAGCAGGCCAGGCAGTTCGGCTACAACGTCGACTACCTCGACATCCTCCCCGCCGACCCGGGCGACGTCCGCCCGCAGGGGAGGACGAAGCGGGGCACGCACGGCCTGCTCGTGAGCAACCACGAGTACACCAACGCCGGGATCATGTTCGACGACTCGTACGACGCCGCCACGCGACGCGCGATCGAGCGCGCCGCCTGGGGGCTGTCGGTCGTCGAGGTGCGCCGCGACCGCGAGGGCTCGCCGTGGACGTACTCGCGGATCAGCCGCTACAACCGCCGCATCACCGTGGACACGGAGTTCCGCGTGGACGGCCCGGCGGCCGGGTCGTACCTCATGCAGACGATCGAGGACCCGAGCGGCACCCGCGTGCGCGGCACGCTCAACAACTGCTCGGGCGGCACCACGCCGTGGGGCACGGTCGTCTCCGGCGAGGAGAACTACAACGCCAACTTCCGCGTCAACGGCAAGGACCCGCGGGACGCGCGATACGGACTCAAGGACGCCGCGACCAGCTACGGCTGGGAGCTCGACGACCCGCGCTTCGACGGCCGGAACCCGGGCTACGAGTACGAGAGCCACCGCTTCGGCTGGATCGTCGAGGTGGACCCGTACGAGCCCGACGAGGCGCCGGTCAAGCACACGGCCATGGGCCGCTTCAAGCACGAGGGCGCCAACGTCATCCTGTCGAAGCGCGGGCACGCCGTCGCGTACATGGGCGACGACGAGCGGTTCGACTACGTGTACAAGTACGTGTCGAAGAACCGCTTCCGCGAGGGCGCGAGCCGCGCGGCACGCCGCCACAACAAGACGCTGCTGTCCGAGGGCGACCTGTACGTGGCGCGGTTCACGGGCGACTCGCCGGCGGCCGAGATCGACGGCTCGGGCGCGGTGCCCTCCGACGGCGGTTTCGACGGCACGGGCGAGTGGATCCCGCTGGTGAAGGACGGTGCGTCCCGGGTGCCCGGGATGACCGTGGAGGAGGTGCTCGTCTTCACGCGCCTCGCGGCCGACGCCGTGGGCGCCACGAAGATGGACCGCCCGGAGGACGTGGAGCCCAACCCGCTCACCGGCCGCGTCTACGTCGCGTGCACCAACAACACCGACCGCGGCAAGGCCGGCAAGGAGGGCGCCACCGAGCCCAACCCGCGGAACACCAACCGCGACGGGCACGTCGTCGAGATCATCGAGGACCGCGGCGACCAGACCGCCACGACGTTCACCTGGAACCTGCTGCTGGTCGCGGGCGACCCGTCGGTGAACGGCTCGACGTACTTCTCGGGCTTCCCGGCCGACCAGGTCTCGCCGATCTCCTGCCCCGACAACCTCGCGTTCGACGCGGACGGCAACCTGTGGATCTCCACGGACGGCGCCCCGTCGACCATCCAGAAGTGCGACGGCCTGTTCAAGGTGACCCTCACGGGCAGCCGGCGCGGGCGGGTGGAGCAGTTCCTGTCGGTGCCGCGCGAGGCGGAGACCTGCGGACCGGTCGTGGACTCGCGCGACCAGATGGTCTACGTCAACGTGCAGCACCCGGGCGAGAACGGCAGCACGGACGACCAGCACTCGTTCTTCCCGGACTACCTCGCCGAGGGCGAGAAGGTGCCGGCCGGCGCCTGGCGCGGCCCGCGCCCGTCGACCATCCAGGTCTACAAGTCCGGCCGCGGCGAGCACCCGGGCCACGGGAACGGCAACGGGCACGGGCACGGCAAGGGCGACGGCTGGGACGGCCCGGGCCCCTTCCCCTGGCCCCGACAGCGCTGAGCCTCGCCAGCACCCCAGCATCTCCCTCCCGACGCCCGCGGGCGCCGACCGGCCCTGTCGCCCGACCCGGGCGGCAGGGCCGCCGTTGTGGTCGTTCCGGAGATGTCGGGCGATGCACGAGGGGCGGGGCGGGGGTGTCGTGTCGCGAGGCTGGTCGGGCCTGGCGGGAGCCGCGAGGGACGAGCGGCGGATGGC
>NZ_JBHWYY010000013.1:0-82513 GCF_042728595.1 Isoptericola sp. NPDC060185
GCCTCGCGTCGAGGCGCCACCGGCACGGCGCAGGTGTGCGCGACGGTCCGAGGTCCGGGCGGCCGCGCTGTGGTCACGTGTGCGGATCAGGCGTCGACGCCGCTGCGGAAGGCAGCGACCACGGTGGGCCACCTGCCGGCACGGCGGACCAGCAGGACGTCCGCCCGCGCGCCGGGGACGAGCTCGCCACGGTCGTCCAGACCCGCGGCGTGCGCGGGCCCAGAGGTGACAAGGCGGACGGCGCGGGGCAGGTCGGCCAGGCCCTCGCGCACGAGGACCTCGACGGCGGTGAGCAGGGACGACGGCACGTAGTCGGAGGCCAGCGCGTCGACCAGGCCGCGGGCCACGAGCTCACGTGCGGAGACGTTGGCGGCGTGCGAGGAGCCGCGGACGGCGTTGGGCCCGCCCGCCACGACGTGCAGCGCGTGCTCGCGGGCCGCGAACGCTGCGTCGACGGTGGTGGGGAACTCCGCGACGACACCGCCGCGCGCGACCAGGGCCTCGATGTCGGCACGGGTCTCGGGGTCGTGCCCGGCGAGTCGGATCAGGCCGGCGCGGGCCCACGACCCCAGGCGGTCGAGGGCGGACGTCGCGACGTCCGCCCGGTCCTCGCGCTCGGCGCGCCAGGCCGCCACGTGCGTGTGCGCGTCGGGCGGGCTCATGCCCTCGCGCTCCACGAGGAAGCGTTCCATGGTGGCGGGGTCGGCGTACTGCCCGATGCCGGGGGTGTGGTCCTCGTAGGACACCAGCGGTGGCGCGTCCCCGACGTCGGCGGCCAGCGCCGCCTCGAGGTCCGTCATCCCGGACCGGCACCGGATGTCCACGCGGTGCAGCACGCGCGCGCCCGCCTCGGCGGCGTCGGGGTCGCGCAACGCCGTCAGCACCGGAGCAGGTCCGGGGTCGCCCGCCGCGAGGCCCACGGGCGTGCGCTCCCCGAACGCCACGCCGTGGAACGCGGTGAGCACGCCGCCCGCCGCGAGCCGGTCACCCGCCGTCCGCACCGCGAGGTCCAACGGCAGGTCGGCCCCGGGTCGCGGCCGGCGCTCGTGCACCAGCACGTCCGTGTGCACGTCGACGAGCCCGGGCAGCAGCCACGCGCCGCCGCCGTCGAGGTCCGCCCGGAACCCCGGCGGCCTCTCGCCCACCTCCGCGACGCGGCCGCCGTGCACGACGAGCCGGGCGTCGTCCACCACCCGGTCGGGCAGGACGGCGCGGACGCCGGCGAGCGACCACTCGGCCGGCGGGGTGCCGACCGGCCACGGCGTGCCGGTCGCGGGGCGGAGCGAGGTGAACACGACCGCATCTTGTCCGGACGACCTGGCGAGACGGTTAACGACGCTTCACGCGGTGTTCATCTTCTCGGGGGCGGCTGGTCTTCGCGGACTCCCAGACTCCTGGACGGCGCCGGGTCCGGCGCCCGCGCGGAGAGCCCTACGAGCCCCACCGGAGACGACATGAAGACCACCAGGACCACCCTCGCCGCCGTGGCGCTCGCCGGCGTCGCGGCCCTCACACTGGCCGGCTGCGGGTCGCTGGGCACCGCGTCCGCCGGCGGCGGCACCACGGACCAGGGTTTCCCCGAGGTGCTGCGCCTCGGCGCGATCCCGGCGGAGAACTCGACGAACCTCGCCGAGGGCTACGACCCGATCATCCAGATGCTCGAGGCGGAGACGGGCGCGCAGGTCGAGGTCAGCCAGGCCTCCGACTACGCGGGCGTCATCGAGGGCCTCATCGCCGACAAGGTCGACCTCGCCTTCCTCGGGTCGTTCGCCTACGTCCTCGCCACGCACAACGACGCCGCCCTCACGCCGCTCGCCTCGGTCATCGCGGAGGAGGGCGCCGAGCCCGGCTACTACTCTCTCGGCATCACCCAGGGCGACAACGACGCCGTGGACGGCCTCGAGGATTTCGCGGGCAAGACGGTGTGCTTCGTCGATCCCGGCTCGACGTCGGGCTTCCTCTACCCGTCCGCCGGGCTGATCGACGCAGGAGTCATCGACTCGGGCACCGAGAAGGACGTGGCCGCCGGGGTGGAGCCCGTGTACGCGGGTGGCCACGACGCGTCGGCGCTGGCCGTCGCCTCGGGGGACTGCGAGGTGGGCTTCGCCATGCAGTCGATGGTCGCGGAGACCCTGCCGGCGTCGGGCGACCTGGCCGACGGCGACCTCAAGGAGGTCTGGAAGTCCGAGCCGATCTCCGGCTCGCTGTTCGTCGGCAACGACGCGCTGGGCGACGAGGTGAACCAGATGCTCACGACGCTGCTCACCGAGAAGGCGAACGCCGCCTACCTGCGCGAGCACGGCTACTGCGACGGGGAGTGCCTGCTCACCGACGAGGACGCGTGGGGCTTCGTCCCCGCGAAGGACGCGGACTACGACGGCACGCGCGAGGTCTGCACGATCACCAGGTCCGACAAGTGCGAGGAGTGACCGTGCCGGCCGCAGGCGAGCCCTTGGTACGGGTCCGTGGGCTCCGCAAGGAGTTCGACGGCACGACGGCGCTCGGCGGGGTGGACCTGGACGTGCAGCAGGGCGAGCTCGTCGTGCTGCTGGGGCTGTCCGGCTCCGGCAAGTCGACGCTGCTGCGCTGCCTCAACGGCCTGCACCGGCCGACCGCCGGCGAGGTGACCGTGGCCGGCACGCGCGTGGACCGCGCGTCGGGGCGGGAGCTGCGGCGGCTGCGCACCGACGTGGGCTTCGTGTTCCAGCAGTTCAACCTCGTGGGCCGCCTCACCTGCCTCGAGAACGTGCTGATCGGCGGCCTGGGCCGGGTGCGCGGGCCGCGGTACGGGGTCTCGACCTACTCGCGCCGGATGCGCGCGGAGGCGATGGCGCACATCGAGCGCGTCGGGCTGGCCGACCAGGCGTACCAGCGGGCGGACACGCTGTCCGGCGGGCAGCAGCAGCGGGTCGCGCTGGCGCGCACGCTGATGCAGCGCCCGCAGCTCGTGCTCGCCGACGAGCCGGTCGCGTCGCTCGACCCGGAGAACGCCGGCACGGTCATGGACCTGCTCGTGCGCGTGTGCGCTGAGGAGGGGCTGACCGTGCTGTGCACGCTGCACCAGGTGGACCTCGCGCTCGGCTGGGCCGACCGCCTCGTGGGCCTGCGGCAGGGCGAGAAGGTGCTGGACCGGCCGGCGGCCGGCCTCACCCGGGACGAGGCGATGGCGATCTACCGGCGGGTCGAGCCCGCGGCGGTGGCGGCATGACGGCGGCCGTCCAGGCGCGGCCCGGGACGCCGTCGACCGCGCCGGCCCCGGAACCGCCTCCGGGCCGTGACCCGCTGCGCCCGCCGGCGGACGGCCGGCGCCGGGCGCTGCGCTGGCTCGCCGGGGGCGGTGTCGTCCTCGTGCTGGTCGCGTCGTCGGCGATCGGGCTCGACCTGCCGACGCTCGTCGCGGGCGGCGAGGACGTGGCGAACCTGCTCGGCCGGATGGTGCCGCCGGAGCTGTCGGACCCGGCCCGGATCGCGACGCTCGCCCTCGACACGGTGCTCATGGCATTCCTCGGCACGGTCCTGGCGACGCTGCTGTCCGTGCCGCTGGCGTTCCTCGCGGCGCGGACGACCACGCCGCACCCCGCGGTGGCCGCCGTCGCCCGCGGGATCATCACGTTCTGCCGGGCGGTGCCGGACCTCGTGTTCGCCGTGCTGTTCGTGCGGGCGCTCGGACTCGGGATCCTGCCGGGCGTGCTCGCGCTGGCCCTGCACTCGGTGGGCATGCTCGGCAAGCTGTTCGCCGACGCGATCGAGGGCGCCGACGAGGGCCCGCGCGAGGCCGTGCGCGCCGTGGGCGTGGGCCGCGTCCGCGAGCTGCTCAACGGCGTCGTGCCGCAGGTCGTGCCGGCCTGGGTCTCGGCCTTCGTGTACCGCGTGGACATCAACCTGCGCACGTCCGTGGTGCTCGGCTTCGTCGGGGCAGGCGGCATCGGGTTCGCCCTGCAGGACGCGCTGCGCGGCCTCGTCTACCCGAAGGCGATGGGGATCGTGCTGGTCATCCTCGTGCTCGTGGCGGGCATGGAGCTGCTGTCGATGGCGATCCGCCGCACGCTGCTCGCGCCGAAGAGCCCCCGGTACGGGCGCGACCGTGCGGTGCGACTGGTGGCCGGGGCAGCGGCCGCGGTGCTGCTCGTCGTGTCGTTCGTGCGGCTCGACATCGACCCGCTCGCGCTCGTCACCTCGATCCCCGACCTGCTCGCCGTCGCGGGCCGGACGTTCCCGCCCGACCTCACCACGCTCGGCCCCGCCCTGTGGGCGGCGCTGCTCCAGACGCTCGCCATCGGGCTGTCCGCCACGGGCATCGGCGTCCTGCTGTCGCTGCCACTGGGCCTGCTCGCCGCGCGCACCGTGGCGCCACACCCGCTGGTGCACGGCGCCGCGCGGGCCGTGATCCTCGTGGTGCGCGCGATCCCCGAGCTCGTCCTCGCGGTGGTCTTTGTCGCCGCGGTCGGGCTGGGGCCGGTCGCCGGCGCCGTCGCGCTCAGCATCGGCTCGATCGGCTTCCTCGGCAAGCTCGTCGCCGACGCTGTCGAGGAGATCCCGCCCGGGCCCGCCGAGGCGGTCCGCTCCGTCGGCGGCGGCTGGTGGAAGGTCCTGTTCTCCGCCGTGCTGCCGCAGGGCATGCCCGCGATCGTCGGGTCGGGCCTGTACCTCCTGGACGTCAACATCCGCACCTCGGCGATCCTCGGGATCGTCGGCGCCGGCGGGGTCGGCTTCCTGCTCTTCGAGGCCGTCCGCACCCTCCACTTCCAGGTGGCGGGCGGGATCGTCCTGCTCGTGTTCGTCGTCGTCCTGCTCATCGAGAGGCTCTCCGGGTGGATCCGCGCACAGCTGTCCTGACCACCGTCGCGCTGTGGGAGGGCGGCGACGCCGTCCGCCTCGTCGACGTCCCGCTCCCCGCGCTCGCCCCCGGCGAGGTGCTCGTCCGCGTGCTCCTCGCCACCGTGTGCGGCAGCGACCGGCACACCGTCTCCGGACGCCGCTCGTCGCCGTCCCCCTCCGTGCTGGGGCACGAGGCCGTCGGCGAGGTCGTCGAGGTGGGCGCCGGCGGCGCCGTGGGCAACGACGGCGGCGAGCTCGCCGCGGGTGACCGTGTCGTGTGGGGTGTCACCGTGGCCTGCGGGGCGTGCGACCGCTGCCGCGCCGGGCGCACCGCGAAGTGCTGGTCGGTGCGGAAGGTGGGGCACGAGGCGTTCGACTCGGGCTGGCCGCTGTCCGGCACCTACGCGCGGCACATAGTGCTGCCGGCGGGCGCCACGATCGCCCGCGTGCCCGTGACCGTCCCCGACGCGCTGGCCGCCCCAGCGGGGTGCGCGACCGCGACCGTCATGGCGGCGGTCGAGGCCGCGGGGCCGCTGGTCGGTAGGCGCGTGCTCGTCAGCGGCGCCGGGATGCTCGGCGTGGCCGCCGTCGTCGCCGTGCGGGACGCCGGGGCCGCGGAGGTCGTCGTCACCGACCTTGACCCCGCGCGCCGTGACCTCGCCGCGCGGTTCGGCGCCGCCACGACCCTCGGGACGGAGGACGAGGTCGCGCCGGTCGACGTCGCGATCGAGCTCTCCGGCGCGAGCCCGGCCGTGGCCCGCTGCCTCGACGCGCTCGACGTCGGGGGGCGGCTGGTGCTCGTCGGTTCCGTCGCGCCGTCGCCGGCCGTGCCGCTCGACCCGGAGCGCGTGGTGCGTCGGTGGCTCACCGTGACCGGCGTGCACAACTACGAGCCACGCCACTTGCGCGCGGCCCTCGGGCTGCTGGACCGCACCCGGGACGCCGTGCCGTGGGGCGAGCTCGTGACCCCCGCCGCGCCGCTCGCCGAGGTGGGAGCCCTGCTGACGGGTCCCGCCGGGACCGCGCCACGGGCGGCGGTGGCGCCATGACGCTGCCCGTCCACTCAGCAGTCCCGGCCGCGCCCCAGCTCCAGCACGACGCGCACGGCGTCCGCGCGCACCCAGCGTTCCGTGAACAGGAGCGGGCGCCCGCCCGCGCCGTCGCGCGCGAGGCTCACCATGAGCCAGGCTGGGTCGCCGGGGCGGCAGCCGAGGCCCTCGCTTGCCTCCTCGGGCGCGGGCTCGATGCTGGCCCGCGTCCACGCCCGCTCGGGGCTGGTGCCGGCCGACGCGCGCAGGATCGTGTCCAGCGAGTCCTCCAGCCGCAGCGCGGCGGGCAGCTCGGGCACGAGCGCGTGGACGAGCCACTCGACGCCCCAGGCGGCGGGCATCTCGTCGATGTGCGAGCGGCGCACCAGCCGGAATCCGCGGGTGCCGGGCGAGACCTCCAGCGCGGCGGCGACGTCATCGGGCAGGGCCAGGTCATCGCAGGCCAGGACCACGGTGCGCGGCGACGCACCCGCCTCCCGCAGCGTCCGGCTCCACGACGGCGCCTGCCCCGGCGCCACGAGATAGTCGACGCGGCGGCGCGTGAACGTGCCCAGACCCTGGACGCGGCTCACGAGCATCCGGCGCTCCAGCTCGCCCAGCGCCGCGCGTGCGGCGGCACGCCCGACGCTGAACCGGCGCCCCACCTCCGCCTCGGAGGCGACGCGCGTGCCGGACGGCAGCCCCGAGAGCTCGTCAGCGAGCACGCGCACGATCCGCGCCGACGGCCCCTTGTCGCTGCTCACGCCCGGAACGTACCGGACCCAGGTGGCCGTGCGGTGAACGAGCCCGACCCCGTCCCCGGAGGGACCCGATGACCCGCTCCGCCACGACGACGATCCCGACCCTCACCACGACGGCCGCCCCGTCGCCTGCGACCGGCCGCAATGTCGTCGTCGTGGGCGCGGGGGTGGTCGGCCTGGGCGCCGCGGCGGAGGCGCACCGCCGCGGCTACCGGGTGACGGTCGTGGAGCAGGCGGCGGGGGTGGTCGGCTCCTCCGTGCAGAATTTCGGCCACGTGTGCACGACGGCGCAGGCCGGGGACGCACGCCGGTACGCGCTCGCCGCCCGCGAGCGCTGGCTGTCCCTGGGGTCCGCAGCGGGGTTCGCTGTCGCCCGCGTCGGAACGCACGTCGTGGCGCGCACCGACGCCGAGCTACGCCTGCTCGCTGAGTTCGCAGCCGGTCGCGGCCCGGACGAGGTGCGCCTCCTGGACGCGGCCGCGACGCGGGCGAACGTGCCCATCCGCCCGGTGCCGGTGGTGGGGGGTGCGCACCTGCCGCTCGACCTGCTCGTCGACCCGCGGGCGGCGGCCCCCGCCTTGGCCCGGTGGCTCGAGGTGCAGGGCGTGACGTTTCGCTGGCGGACTGCGGCGCGGGCCGTCACGTCCGGCCGCGTCGAGACGACGCGCGGCGTCCTCGAGGCCGACGTCGTGGTGGTCGCCGCTCACCACGACCTCGACCGGCTGCTGCCCGACGTCGCCGAGGAGGCCGGGCTGCGGCGCTGTCGCCTGCACATGCTGCGGGTGCGGCCCGACGCCCCGCTCGGGCTCACGACGCCGTTGCTCACCGGCTGGTCGATGGTGCGGTACGCCGCCTTCGCGGCGTGCCCGTCGGCGGCGGACGTCGCGGCCGAGCTCGCTGCCGCCGACCCGGCCGGGGCGCGGTGGGATGTCAACCTCATGGCGACCCCGCAGGGCGACACATTGCTGCTCGGCGACACCCACGCGCGGGCCGCCGACGCCCCCGTCTTCCAGGACGAGGAGGGCTTCGACGTCCTCCTGCGTCTGGGCCGCGACCTGTTCGCCTCCCGTCCGGGCGCCGACCTCCGCGTCGTCGAGCGCTGGCAGGGCACCTACGCCACAGCCCCCGGGCGAGAGTTCCTCGTCGCTGAGCCGATGCCGGGCGTACACGTCGCCACCGTCACCACCGGCATCGGCATGACTACTGGGCTCGGCCTCGCCGCCGACGTCCTCGACCGCGCGGGGATCACGGCCTGAGCGGTCCCCGCCCCCCGACCCACCCACCGGAAGGACCACCTGTGAACACCGACCCCGCCCCGATCGACCTCGCCGCCTTCGATGTCGCCGGCACCACCGTGGAGGAGGGGGGTGCCGTCTACCGCGCGCTCCACGACGCCGTGCGACGGCAGGGAAGCACCGCCGACGTCGCCGACGTCGCCCGCTGGATGGGCGCTGACAAGCGCACCGCCATCCGCGCGCTGCTGGAGCTCGGTGGTGACCCGTCCGCCGTCGAGCCGACGTTCGTCGAGTTCGAGCGGTTGCTGCGCGAGACCTACGACGCCGCCCCGCCGGTCGTGATGCCGGGTGTGCTCGACACCTTTGCCGACCTCCGGGCGCGGGGCGCGCGCATCGCCCTGACCACAGGCTTCTCCGCCGACGTCACCGGCCTGCTGCTCGACCGGCTCGGCTGGACCGAGGGTGGCGTTGTGGACATCGTCGTGACCACCGACGACGTGCCCTCCGGCCGCCCCGCGCCCTATATGGTGCACCGGGCGATGGAGCGCACGGGGGTCACGAACGTCGCGCGGGTGCTCACCGTCGGCGACACGGTGCTCGACCTCGAGGCCGGGACGAACGCCGGTGCCGCGCTCGTGGTCGGCGTGCTCAGCGGTGGTGTGCCGCGGGCCGTGCTGGAGGCCGCGCCACACACGCACGTCCTCGACAGCGTGGCCGACCTCCCGAGAGTGTGGGGCGCGGGGCGTTGGCGAGCCTGATCCGCACCTGACCTACGGGAACTGAGGGCACTTCCCCGGTCGGTTGACCAGCGGGGGCGACGAAGGCCCGGGCGGCGCAGTACGCGCCGTCCGGGCTCTGTCGTGTCCGCCGTCGCACACCCCGTCCGGACCGTCAGACAGCCCGCGGGAGAACTGTTCCCGAGCCCGGGGCATTCAATTGTGTAACACAGTAGCGAAATGAGCCTCGCGCTGCGTGGATCTCACGTGCCGCCCTCTTGACAGCGCGCTCCCGCCATGGCTAGCGTGCGGATCCTTGATTACGTAATAGGGATCCAATATTCGGGAGGAGGCGTCATGACGACACCACCGGGTGCCCACGACCGTGAGATGGCAGCCGTACGCGCGCGCAACTCCGCCGCCTGCGTGGAGGTGCTCCGTGAACGAGGCCGGGCAACCCTCGCCGAGCTAGCGGCGGCGACGACGCTCTCGCGCCCGACGGTCGAGAAGATCTTGACCGACCTCCAGGAGGCCGGTGTGGTCACGCCCGACGACGTCGTCACGGGGTCCGGTGCCGGCCGGCCGGCACGTCGGTTCGCGTTCGTGCCGGGTGCGGCGTACCTGGCCGGTGTGGACCTGGGGCTCGATACCGCCCGCGCACTGCTGTGCGATCTGTCCGGCGCCGTGGTGGCGAGCGTCGACCGCCGGATTGATCCCGGCATCGACGGTATCGGCCGGCTGCGGGCCGTGCCCGAACTGGTCGGCCTGCTCACCTCGCAGGCGCAGGTGCACCCCCAGCAGGTGCGGGGCGTGACGGTCGCGGTGAGCGGCATCGTCGACGAGCTCGGGCGGATGACCCAGTCGGACCTGGTCCCGGAGTGGACCGGGGTGGACCTGGCTGGCCGCCTCTCCCGCATGCTGTCCTGCCCTGTCGCGGTCGAGAACGACGTGAAGGTCGCCGCCGTCGCCGAGCACCACACAGGTGCCGCGCAGCTCGTCGATGACGTCGTCTTCGTCAAGGTCGACCGTTTCGTCAGTGCGGCGATCATCCTCGGCGGGCGGTTGCATGCCGGGCGGAGGTCTGCGGCGGGCGAGATCGGGGCCCTCGAGGCCGCCGGGCAGGAGACCGCGATGGCGTCGGACGAGGTCCTCGTCGAGGACCGCCTCGCGATGGTGGCCCGCGCCGAGGCCGGAGACTCTGTCGCCGACGTCGAGCTGACCGAGTACACACGCCGACTGGCACGCTCTATCGGCCTGGTGGCGCTCACCGTCGACCCGGATCTCGTCGTCCTCGGTGGCGGGGTGTCTGCGGTCGGTGAGCCCCTGCTGAGTCGGGTGCGCCAGCAGCTGGGCGCCCTGGCTGGACGCACCTTCCTGCCCACGATGACCACGTCGACGCTCGGCGGACGCGGTGTCGCGGTCGGCGCGCTCGTGCGCGCGCTGGAGCGCGCCAGCGCCACCGTGTACGGAAATCCCGCCGTCACTGCGCCGCCACTCAGGGTCAGCGGCCGGTCCGACGACTTCGCCGCCGCGCTATCCGCGCTGGCGCCGGGGGTCCACGGACGCGCCCCTTTCGAGCCGGCGCATACCCGGTCCTGACCGCCCTGCCGCGCAGGGATCACCTGACCCCCACCGTTCCCCGACCCGGCGTCGATGCCGGGGTACTCGAAGGAGAGACATGAGACGAACGACTCGAATGGCCGCCCTGACCGGCGTCATCGTGAGCGCCATCGCACTGGCGGGTTGCTCGGCCGACGACGACCCGAAGACCAGCGGAGCCACCGCGGTCTCGGCGGACACCCAGGCCGAGATCACGTACGGGATCTGGGACGAGAATCAGCTCCCGGCCATCAAGCAGAACATCGAGGACTTCAACGAGGACTACCCGGGGATCAAGGTGACCGTCGACGTCACCCCGTGGGACCAGTACTGGACGAAGCTGCAGACGCAGGCGACGAGCGACACGCTTCCCGACGTCTTCTGGATCAACGGCCCGAACTTCCAGCTGTATGCCGCGAACGACCAGCTCGAGCCGGTCACCGGCCTGGTCGAGGCCGGTGACGTCGACCCCGCCAACTACCCGGCGGCGTTGAACGAGCTCTACTCCCTCGACGGGGAGCAGTTCGGCGTCCCGAAGGACTTCGACACCATCGTCCTCTGGTACAACAAGGCCATCCTCAAGGAGGCCGGAGTCGCGGAGCCGACGGCGGACTGGACGTGGGAGGACTTCCACGATGCCGCGCGCACGATCTCGGACAAGCTCGGCGGCGAGGGAATCTATGGTGTCGCTCCGTGGCTGACCAACGGTCAGTCGGCCTACTACAACACCATCCTCCAGGCCGGCGGAGAGGTCATCTCGGCGGACGGTACGAAGAGCGGTTTCGACTCGCCCGAGGCGATCAAGGGGTTGCAGCTCTGGGCGGACCTCATCGCCGACGGGTCGAGCCCGACCCTGCAGCAGCTCTCCGACACCGACGCGCTCGCCTACTTCCAGAACGGCAAGGCCGGCCTCTACTGGTCCGGCACCTGGGACGTCGCCCCGCTCGCCGAGAGCGGCGTCGCCGACGACATCACGACGGCGCCCCTCCCGCATGACGAGCGCCGGGCGACCGTGATCCACGGTCTGGCGAACGTCGTCTCTGCGAACAGCGCGGAGAAGGCCGCGGCGCAGGCCTTCCAGGCATACCTCGGCACCGAGGAGGCCCAGCTGACCCAGGCGGACATGGGTGCCGCCAACCCCGCATTCAACGGCACGCAGGACGCGTTCGTCGAGTCCGTGCCGTCCTTCAACCTCCAAACGTTCCTCGACGCGGCGGACGAGTACTCGTTCCCTTACCCCGTGTCGAAGAACACAGCGGTCTGGACGCAGCTCGAGGCCGAGCTGCTCCCGGCAGCGTTCTCCGGCGAGCGGCCCGTGGCCGACGTCGCGGCCGAGCTCGCCGAGAAGATGAACGAGGCCTTGGCGGAGGAATGACCATGACCGCGCAGACGACGTCCCGCGACGGCCGTTCCGCAGCAGGGCGCCAGGATCGACATCGTGCTCCGCATCGCGACCATCCTGGTGCCAGAGGCTCGGGTGACGGCTGGTGGCCGTGGCTCTTCGTCGCCCCCACGATGGTCGGGATCCTGGTCTTCTACCTGTGGCCGATCTTCAGGACGGGCTACTTGAGCCTGACCGACACGGGCCCCTTCGGGGGCGCGACGTGGGCAGGCCTGGACAACTACGACCGCCTCGCGTCCGACGGCGACGTGGCGCTCGCCGTCGGGAACACGCTGGTGTACACGGCGATCGTGCTGCTGGGGGTGCCGATCGCGGTCGGCTTGGCGAGCCTGGTGAGCCGGCCCGGTCTCCGGGGCGCGCGGGTCTACCAGGTCCTGTTCTTCATGCCGTACATCGCCATGCCTACGGCCGTCGCGATGATCTGGCGCATCATCTACAACGGAGACTTCGGGGTGCTCAACTGGGCGCTGGCCTGGTTCGGGATCGACGGACCGCACTGGGTGTCCACACCCGGGTTCGCGATCGTCGCGGTCGGGATCGTCGGGCTCTGGTCGTCACTGGGATTCGGACTGATCATCTTCAACGCGGCCCTCAAGGGGATCGCGGGTGAGTACTACGAGGCGGCGCAGCTGGACGGCGCGTCCCGCTGGACCCAGTTCCGTGCCATCACGGTCCCGCTGCTGACGCCGAGCATCTTCTTCGTCGCGGTGATCTCGATCATCAACGGGTTCCAGCTGTTCGACCTTCTCTACGCGATCATGGGCAACGCCAACCCGGCGATGCGCCAGACGCAGTCGCTCGTCTACATCTTCTACAACGAGGCGTTCATCCAGCACGACCAGGGGTACGCGGCTGCGATCGCGATCCTGATCTTCGTGCTCGTGGGTGTCCTGACCTGGTTCCAGTTCCGGATGCAGCGGAGGTGGGTGCAGCATGTCTAGCGCCGCGACAGCACTGACGACGTGGCGCCGACCGCGTCGACCCCGCCACCTCGGCACGCACCTGATCCTCAGTGCGGCCGCAGTCGTGATGGTCTTCCCGTTCGTCTGGCAGCTCGTCCTGTCGCTCTCGACGAACCAGGAGGTCGCCAGCATCCCGCCGACCTTCTGGCCCGCCGAGCTGCAGTTCGAGAACTACGTCGAGGTCTTCCGGACGATCCCCTTCCTCGACCAGCTCGGTGTGTCGGTCGCCATCACCGTGCTGCGCGTGGTGGGCCAGGTCGTGCTGTGCTCGATAGCGGGCTATGCCTTCGCCCGCATGCGGTTCCCGGCGAAGGGGGTCGTCCTGGGGATCATCCTGTCGATCCTCATGGTGCCGAGCCAGGCCTACCTGATCCCGCAGTTCCAGATCATCCAGGGCTTGGGTCTACCCAACACGGTCTGGGGCATCGCCCTGCCGGGCATCGTCAGCGCGTTCGGCACCTTCCTCATGCGGCAGTTCTTCCTCGGGCTGCCGGTCGAGCTCGAGGAGGCCGCCCGCCTGGACGGCGCGAACCCGTTCCAGGTCTTCTGGCGGATCATGCTGCCGTTGGCGGCCCCGGGGATCAGCGCGCTGGTCGTCCTGACCACGCTCGCGTCGTGGAACGACCTGCTGTGGCCCCTTGTGGTGTCGACCTACGCCGACCGCATGCCGTTGTCGGTGGGACTGGCCACGATGCAGGGCGCCTACCAGACCGACTACACCCTGATGATGGCCGCGAGCACGATGGCCATGGCCCCCGTGCTCGTCCTCTTCATCGTGCTGCAGCGCCGGGTGGTCGCCGGCCTCGCCTTC
Organism: Isoptericola sp. NPDC060185; assembly: GCF_042728595.1. Lineage (NCBI taxonomy): Bacteria > Bacillati > Actinomycetota > Actinomycetes > Micrococcales > Promicromonosporaceae > Isoptericola > Isoptericola sp. NPDC060185. The sequence continues at coordinate 13,333 of NZ_JBHWYY010000013.1, forward strand.
ACGGGGAGCAAGTGATGACCGCTACTACCACTGTTCGAGAGCTTCGAAGGAGCGTCATGCCACACCACCCCCCACGCGTCGGACTGATCGGCGCGGGCGGTATCTCGCGCGTCCACGTCGACGGTTGGCTCGACCTCGGTGTCGACGTCGTCGTGCACTCGGACGAGGGCGCTGTCGAGCTGGCCGAGCAGTACGGACTGACCGTCGCGGAGACGCTCGACGGGCTGCTCGACGGATGCGACGTCGTCGACATCTGCACCCCGACGCCGAGCCATCTCGCATACGTGGAGGCAGCCCTCGTCGCCGGCCGTCACGTGATCTGCGAGAAGCCCGTCTCGCTCGACCTCGCACGGGCGGCGTCGCTGGGCGACCTCGCGAGCGCCCGAGGGCTCTGCCTCTTCCCGGCGCAGGTGGTGCGCTGGTTCCCCCAGTACGCCGCGGCGAAGCGTGCGGTCGACGACGGCGTGGTCGGTGACGTCGCGGTGCTCCGGTTCTCGCGGCACGGCGGGTTCCCGACGTGGTCGTCCTGGTTCGGCAGGGAGGCGGAGTCCGGGGGCATCGTCGCCGACCAGATGACGCACGACCTCGACGTCGCCCGGTGGATCGCCGGCGAGGTCGTGGAGGTGTATGCGACCGCGTCCGGAGACGGGGTCACGACGGCGGCGGCGCAGGTGCTGCTCACCCACGAGTCGGGCGCGATCAGCGCGGTGAACGGGCTGTGGGGCGCACCGGGGACCACGTTCCGGACGGCCTTCTCGATCGCGGGGAGCGGCGGCGTGCTCGAGCACGACACCCACCGGGACGACTCGTTCCGGATCGAGACCGACGCCACCGGCCGTGGACCTTCCGACCGTCCCGACAGCAGCTTCACCGAGAGCCCGTACACGCACGAGCTGCGTGACTTCCTCGGCGCGATCCGTGGCGGCGGCGCGCCGCGGGTCACCTGGGCCGACGGCGTTCGCGCCGCCGAGCTCGCCCTCGCCGCGAACACGTCGATCCGGACCGGGAGTCCCGTCGCGACCCCGGCCACGAGGAGGACCGCCGCATGACCGGGACGACGTCCACCCTGCGGGTGGGGATCCTGTCCTTCGCGCACCCCCATGCGCTGTCCTACGCGAGCTCGCTCGTCGCCCTGGACGGCGTCGAGGTCCGGGCCACCGACCCCGAGCCCTACGCACCGGGCGAGCGGCGCGGCAAGGACCTGGCCGTCGAGCTCGGTGTCGACTACGCGGACGACATCGACGACCTGCTCGCGTGGGAGCCGCATGCCGTGATCGTCACCAGCGAGAACGCGAGGCATCGGGCGCACGTGGAGCGGGTGGCGGCCGCGGGTGCGCACGTGTTGTGCGAGAAGCCGCTGGCGACGTCGGAGGCCGACGGCCGTGCGATGGTCGCCGCCTGCGAGCGGGCCGGCGTGCAGCTCATGACCGCGTACCCGGTGCGGTTCTCGCCGGCGTTTCTCCGGCTGAAGCAGCAGGTGGGCTCCGGAGCTCTGGGGCGGATCCTCGCCGTGAACGGCACGAACAACGGGCAGATACCCGTCGGTGAGCGCTCGTGGTTCACCGATCCGGCTCTCGCCGGCGGCGGTGCCCTGGTCGATCACGTGGTGCATGTCGCGGACCTGATCGACGACCTCCTCGGCGGGCGGCAGGCGGAGGACGTCTACGCGGTCACGAACTCGATCCTGCACGCCGACCGGCCCGAGGTGGGAGCCGAGACGGGTGGTCTCGTGTCCGTCCGTTACCCGGACGGTGTGACCGCCGTCATCGACTGCTCGTGGAGCCACCCCGACGCCGCCCCGAACTGGGGTGGCCTCACCCTCGAGGTCATCGGGACGCGGGGTACCGCGCGGATCGACCCGTTCGCCCAGCACGTCGGCGGGTTCGGTCCCGCGGGTGCGGCGTGGTGGGGCCTCGGGGTGGACACCGACGCCCTGATGCTCCGCGAGTTCCTCTGCGCGGTCCGTGACGGCCGTGCTCCGACCCCTGACGGACCGGCCGGACTACGCTCGCTGCGCGTGGTGCTGGCCGCTCAGGAGTCGGTGCGGACCGGTACCGCGGTGACCGTCGCGGCCTTCCGGCTACGAGCGTTCACCTGCCGCCGGTCGCCCTGTCACCAACGGGCGACGAACGGGACCTCCGTGTCGCCCGCGAGGAAGCCGTCGAAGCGGAACGGAGGATGGTCCGCACCCGCTGGCGGTACCTGGGCCATGACTCCGTACCGGGCCGTGCCGAGCGCGCCGGCGTCGACGGGGGAGCCGATCTGCGAGAAGGTCCGTCCGTCGAGGGAGTAGGACGCGGTCACCTGGTCGCCGGACCGGGTGAGCCGCAGCCAGATGTCGTCCTGCACCGGGTCGGCGATGCGCCGTGACTCCTCGGCCCGGCCACCGAACTCGGTCACGACCGTCACCGTCGGGCTGTCGTTGTTGTACTTGCGCTGGATCGCCACGTAGTCGTCGTCGGTGCGGTACAGCAACAGCCCGGCCTCCGCCCAGCCGTCCTGCGTACGGCCGGTCATGCGGACCGTCGCCGTACCGGTCCCGTCACCGGCCGTGGTGAGGAGGACGTTGCGCGCGTTGCTGAACCCGTCGAACAGGAATCCCGGCGACGGGGTCAGCGTGAGCGTCCCGTCCTCGTCGAGGCTCCGGTTGGCGGGGACGTCGCGCAGGACCGTCCAGTCCCGCGACAGCTCGGGCTCCTGCGCGCAGTCCGCTGACGAGGGGTCGCCGCCCACGGTCACCGTCACCGGCCGGGCCTTCAGGGGCTTCCCGTCGACGCGGACGTTCGCGCTGAGCACGGCCGTGCCCGGCTTCTTCGCCCGGACGGTGCCGTCGCGGCCGACCTCGAGCACGCTCGGCCGGCTGCTCGAATAGTTCGCCAGGGTGGGCCAGTTGGTGGTGGTGTCCTGACCGATACGCGTCGCCTCGCCGCTGATGGAGACCTCAGCGGGGTCGGTACGCTCGAGGTCGACCCTCTGGTTGATGCCCGGGTCGTAGGTGTTGTCCGCGATCGTGACGTCGGAACCGCCGCGCAAGCGGAACGCCGGGGTCGTGTGCTCCGGCACGACCGGCACGACGCGGGCGGCCACCGTGTCACCCGGGGCGGGGCAGCGGTCGCGAACCTGCACGGCGAGCGCCTGGTCACGGTCGTACCGCCGGACCTGGTTGCCGGAGAAGGTGAACCCGCTGACGCTCTTGATGTCGGCCAGGCGCACGTCGTCGACCACGAAGTCGTTGTTCACCACGCGGATGTTCCGGTGCACCGGCTGCTGGGGGTCGATCACCGGATTGGTCGGCTCGACGAAGATCACGGGGCTGGTAGGCCGATAGAAGGTGTTGTGCTCGATCAGGACGTCGTTGACCGGCCCGGACTCCCACCAGTAGGTCGTGTCGGACGAGATGAAGATGCTCGCCATGTTCATCCGGGCGAACAGGTTGTCGCGAATGACGACCGGGCGGCGGGTGGTGACGAGGATGCCGCGGGTGGGGATGTTGCGGAACTCGTTGCCCTCGATCAGCACCTCCGGCGTGTAGGTGGTGTTCTCGACGTAGTGGTCGCCGGCGGTGACCTGTGCCGGGATCTCCTGGTCGAGAGTGATCGTCATGGTGCTCAGCGGCTTGTCGTGGTCCTTCCCGGACGGGCCGTCGACCGAGACGACCTTCGCCGTGATGCCGGGAACGGGCGTCATGCTCGACCCGGACACGATCTCGATCTCGTCACCGGGATAGAACGCGGGGAACCCGACGCTCTGGTACTGCCGGTAGGCCAGCTCGAGCGTCCGTGCGTCGTCGGGGCGCGCGCTGATACCGAGGTAGGTGCCGTGGATGTTGATCGGGTCGTCGTGAGCGCCGTCGAAGACGTTGTTGCGGAGGACGACCCGTCCGGCGACACCGGACATCTGCACCAGATCGGCGTCCCCCGCGTTGTACCGCCCAGCGGACTTGTCGCTGGCGAACTTCGTGTTCTCGATCGTGATGTCGCGGCTGAGCTGGCCGAGGAACCCGAACCCGTGCAGGTAGCGTGCGTCGAGGTCACGGACGGTGACGTCCGTCGACTCCCAGAAGAAGGCGGCCGCGGTGTCGCGGATGTCGTCGTCCATCGTGTAGACGAGCCCCTGGTCGCCCGGTGCCGTGGTGGTGGCGTAGTCGATGCGGATCCGGCCGTCACCGAGGTCGCGCATGCCGGTCACACCGGAGAACAGCGGGTTGCCGGTGCGGTGGCTGGTCTGCTCGGCCGGGTCGTACACCTGGGTGTAACGGATGCCGTTGACGCCGGTCCAGTAGGGCTCGCCTGTCGTAGGTGAGGCCTCACCGCGCCAGTGCACCTCGTTCCCGACGATCGAGTAGAGGGTGTCCCGCGGCACGCTGAGCACGCGGTAGGCGTGCCCGTCCTCGACGCCGGTCTTGGCGACGGTGGCCTCGATCGTGTGCGGGTTCACGTAGTCGAAGGCGAAGTTCTGGAAGACGACGTTCTTGGAGCGCAGTGAGGCGAACGCGGTCTGGCCTCCGTGGTAGAGCAAGGTCGAGCCGTCGCCGTCGACGGTCACGTTCTCCATGTCCTCGACGAGGATGCCGATGCGCTTGTCCCGGTACCGCGGGTCGGCGCCCACGGTGTTGGACAGGTAGAGCTCGCGCTTCTCGGCCTGCTCGGGATAGATGGAGTACGTACCGCGCGGGAACACCACGCGCACCGGGCGGTCCAGCTCCTTGGCGTGGCGCAAAGCGGCGGCAACGGCTGCAGCGCTGTCCCGGTGGCCGCCGGGGTCGGCGCCGAAGTCGGTGACCCGGACCACGGTGGGCGCGGGCGCGGCGAGCGTCCTGCTCGCGGGTGCGAGCGACGTGACGGCGAGCGCTAGCGTCAGCAAGGCCACGCCCAGGCTACTGGCACGAACTGTCCGCCGATGGTCGGGCATCGGACTTCTTCGTCGAGCGTCAAACATGATCGATTTCCCTCCGTGGAGCGGGCATGTCGGCACGGTGCGCGCAAGCCTTCCGGTGGGTGCGGCTCGGGCGCCGCTGCCGGCGATCGCCGGATCGGCAGGTACGGAACGCGACTCACCTCGCACGCGTGGGGGCGGGTGCGCCCGGACGCCCGGCGATCGTCGTGTTCGTCGACCGTCATGACATCCGCACCTGGGGGACAGAGTCGTGGAACACAGGGTGTCTGAAGTCCAGAACGTGCCAGCGGCACGATCCAGACACGCGAATGCCTCTCACCTCGTGCGTCTTGCCGAGAGGAACCGGAACGGGTCAGGCGTGGGCTTCCAGGGTCGGCGACGGGTCGGCAGCCCCGGCGTGGTCGATCTGCCGCGCGGTCTCGTGAATCCGCCGGACCAGCGCTGGGATCTCGTCGTCGTCGAACGTGCCGAACACGCCGATCGCCGCGGCGTCGGACTCGAGCGCTACCGCGACCGTGCGGTCCTCGTCGGACGTGGCGACCACGGCGAACCCCTGCGTGCGCACGGCGTGGATCTCGTCGAGCAGCCGCCCGAGTTCGGGAGGGCTCGCGGGCAGGTCCGCGACCGCGTCGGCGCGGGGGGACGAACCGTCGAAGACCGCACGGATCGCGTCGTCGTCCTGTGCCGCGAGCAACACGTGTCCGATGCCTGACCGGGCCGCGGGAAAGAGCGGGGCGCCTCCGATGTTCGCGCCGTGCAGCTCGTCCGACGTGTGGTACAGGTAGCAGACCTGGTCCCGCCACAGCACTCCCATCGACACGTGCAGCCCGCCGGAGGCCAGGGCCTCGAGCGGGCCGAAGGCTCGCCGGACGAGCCCCGACCCTCGCATGCTCTGGGCCGCGAGCACGTGGACCCCGGGCCCGGGGAAATAGCGCCGCGATGCGTCCTGCTGGGCCAGGCCGACGTAGGCGAGCGTCTTGAGGAGCCGGTTGGCCCGGGTCGACTCGAGCCCCAGCATCCGGCCCAGCTCGCGCGACCCGATCGGCTCGCCGTGCGAGGTGAGCGCCTGGAGGCAGGCGAGCCCATCGATGAGTGACTGGTTTGGCTGGGCCGGTCGCATGTTGCTATGTTAGCCCCGCATTGCGATTGATGCTAAAGAAGCAACACTCGACGAGGAGTGTCTCGCATGATCGACGGCAAGGTGCTGAACCAGCAGGGGAGACCTGAGACCCGCGCCGGGTCCGGGCCGGCCCGCGGCGCGCCCGACGGGCACCCCGCTCGCTCGAGACGTCCGGCGCGGGGCGCCCAGCAGCAGTTCTGGCAGCGGCTGGCACGCGAACGTTCGCTGCTCCTCATGGTCGCGCCGGTGTTCGTGCTGCTCCTGGTGTTCACCTATGTGCCGCTGGTGGGCAACCTCGTCGCCTTCATGGACTACGTGCCGTACCTGCCGCTCTCCGAGTCGCCCTGGGTAGGCCTCCAGAACTTCCAGCTGATGTTCGAGGACTCGGCCTTCTGGAACGCCCTGTGGAACACGCTGATCATCAACGGGCTGCAGCTGATCTTCTCGTTCCCCGTACCGCTCGCCCTCGCTCTGTTCCTGCACGGCATCCTCTCGCCGGTGATCCGACGCTTCGTGCAGTCGGTGATCTACCTGCCGCACTTCCTGTCGTGGGTGATCGTGGTCGCGCTGTTCCAGCAGCTGTTGGGTGGCACCGGCGCGGTCACGGAGGCGCTGCGCGACATGGGGGTCGACGCCGGCAACATCATGGCCAACCCCGACACGTTCAAGATGCTCGTCGTCGCACAGGGCGTGTGGAAGGACGCGGGATGGGGCACGATCCTCTTTCTCGCGGCTCTGAGCGCCATCGACCTCGCCCTCTACGAGGCCGCCGCCGTGGACGGTGCGAACGCCTGGCGGAGGTTCTGGCACATCACCCTGCCCGGGATCCGCCCGGTGATTGTCCTGTTGCTGATCCTTCAGCTGGGCAGCTCCCTGACCGTCGGCTTCGAGCAGATCCTGCTGCAGCGCGGGAACGTCGGCCCGGAGGCGGCCGAGGTGCTCGACACGTACGTCTACTTCAACGGGGTGATCGACGGGAACTGGAGCATCGGCGTCGCGGCCGGACTGCTCAAGGGCGTCGTCGGACTCGTCCTGATCCTCATCGCCAACAAGGTCGCCCACATGCTGGGCGAACAGGGGGTGTACTCCCGTGACTAGCACCGTGACCAGGTTCGCGAGCCACTCTGTGCTCCGAGGTCAGCGACCCGTCTGGATGGAGAGGCCGACGCCGCTGACGGTCGTCCTCAAGGCGCTCGCGGTCGTCGTGATCCTCGTCGTGATCATCTTCCCCTTCCTCGTGGTCGTCTCCACGAGCCTGGCATCGCAGGCGCAGATCAACGCCTCGGGCGGCTACGTGCTGTGGCCGACGGAGCCGAGTCTCGAGGCCTATCGCCAGGTGCTGGCGGGCGGGGCGGTCACCCGCGCCGTCGTCGTCAGCGTCGGCGTCACCCTGGTCGGCACGGCGGTCTCGCTGACGGCCACCGTGCTCGCCGCGTACGCGCTGGGTCGCCGGGAGCTCCCCGGGCAGCGGCCCCTGCTCACCTTTGTGCTCCTGACCATGCTCTTCACGCCCGGGATGATCCCGGTCTACCTGATGGTCAAGCAGCTCGGACTGCTCGACACGTACGCCTCGTTGATCCTGCCCGTGGCGATCAGCGCCTTCAACCTCGTGATCGTGCGCGGATTCTTCCAGAGCATCCCCCGCGAGCTGTTCGACAGCGCCCGCATCGACGGCGCCGGGCATTGGCGCGTGCTGTACAGCATCGTCATCCCGCTGTCGAAGGCGGTGATCGCCGTGATCGGGCTGTTCTACGCGGTGGGTTATTGGAACTCCTTCTTCAGCGCCCTTCTCTACCTGCAGGACTCCGGGAAGTGGCCCCTTCAGCTGGTGCTCCGCACCTACGTGCTCCAGAACAGCCCGATGGCGTCGGAGGGCGCAGCGGAGTCCGGCATCCTCCCGCCCCAGCAAGCCCTGCAGATGGCCGTCGTCGTGCTGGCCATCGTCCCGATCGTCTGCGTCTACCCGTTCCTCCAGAAGCACTTCCAGGCCGGCGTGCTCACCGGCGCCGTCAAAGGCTGATCCGACCTGAAAGGACTCCCATGTCCGCCTCACCACGTCTCCGTGCCGCCGACGTCTCCCGCCGTGGGTTCCTCGGCGGCCTCGCCCTCGCGACCGTCGGCGGCCCCCTCCTCACGGCCTGCGGGTCGTCCGGCGGCGCCTCGACCGCCGCGGGTCCGCGGGCGGTGCTCCCGACGCAGGTGCCCTTCTCCGGGCCCGTCCCCGACCTGGCCGGTGACCTGGCCAAGGCGATCAACCCGGGGTACTTCCGCTATCCGGTCGACCAGCTCGTCAGGTCCGTCACGGATGAGGTCGGCTCCGGGGGAGAGATGAGCGCCTTCGTCGTGACGTTCTCCGCGCCGCCTCCCCAGGCTGCCAAGAACGCGTACTGGCAGGCGATCAACGATGCGCTCGGGGTCGACTTCAAGCCGACGCTCGTCCCGACCGACTTCGCCACCAAGCTCGCCGCGGTGATGACGGGCGGTGACATCCCCGACCTCGTCACGATGTACCTGCGAGACGCTGCGGGCCTTCGTCGCTTCGACGACCTGGCGAAGGCGCGCTTCGCCGACCTGACCGACCATCTGTCGGGGGACGCGATCAAGGACTACCCGAACCTCGCGCGGCTACCGAGGGAGGCGTGGCCCGCAACGCTGGTGGACGGGCGGATCTACGCCACGCCCACCCTGCGCATCCCGACCGGGTACACGGTGTTCTACCAGCCAGAGGTGTTCGAGAAGTACGGCGCCAACCCGGCGCCGCGCACTCCTGACGAGGTCCGGGAGATGTGCGCGACGTTCACGGACGCCCGCGCCAACCGCTACGCGATGGCCGACGGCACGTGGATGACGGGACCCCTGATGTACCCGATGTTCGACGTGCCGAACAACTGGAGCATCGACGGCGACGGGAACCTGACGAAGGACTGGGAGAGCGACGGCTTTCTCGACTGCGTCGACTACATCAAGGGACTGTGGGACAAGGGATACATCCACCCCGACGCGCCCAGCGAGGGATTCGACGCCGAGCCCCTCTTCGAGAACGGGTCCGTGGCCGTGCGGTCCGACAACATGGTCCGGTACACCGTGCGGAACGACTCCGGCCTGAACCCGGCGATCATGTCCGCCTACTCGAGCGACGGGACACCGACCACCCTCCAGGCTTCGGTCACGGACTTCGTGACGTTCGTCAAGAAGGGCGACGACGCCAGGGTTCAGGAGTGCCTGCGCGTGCTGAACTGGCTCTCGGCGCCGTTCGGCAGCGAGGAGAACTTCCTCCGTACCTACGGGGTCGAGGGGGTCGACCACAGGCTCGACGCCGGGCTGCCTACCCTGACGTCGCAGGGCGAGGCCGAGGTCTACAGCCTCAGCCTGCGCTTCATCGCGGGCGGGCCGGACGTCCTCTACTCCACCATCGGCGACACCGGCATGGTCGAGACCATGCACACCTATCAGGGAGACGTCTCGCCCGGCCGGGTGGAGGACCCGACGTCCGGCCTGCGATCGGACGCCGACGTCGGTGCCACCAACCTCAAGCAGAAGGTCACCGACACCATGACCGACGTGATCGTCGGCCGGAAGCCGATGGCAGACCTCGAGTCCGCGATCGACACGTGGCGGACCGAGGCAGGCGACAAGGTCCGAGCGGAGTACGAGGAGGCCATCGCAGCTCGCGACCGGCTCGCGTGACCTCGGACGTCACTCGGCGACCGCCATCGACCAGCTCTTCCACACCCGGCAGAGCTCCCATCCCACGACAAGGACTCAAGGACTTTCGCATGCCTTCCAGCACCACCGACCTCGAGGTCAAGACCCCCACCACCGCGCCCGGATCGGTGACATCACCCGTCGACCGCGTCGGAGCACCGGTGGTGATCAGCGGCGTCGTGCCGACCCTTGCGGTCAAGGCCGATCACGTTCCCCGGTCCGAGACCGGCATCGGCGCACTGATGCCGTGGGCGGGCAAGCTCTGGATGGTCACCTACGTCGCCCACACGAGGACCACGGGCGGAGGCACCGGTCTGTTCACGGTCGGAGACGACCTGCAGCTCGAGAAGCACCCCGCGAGCGTGGTGGGCACCTATGCCAACAGGCTGGTGCACAAGGAGACCGACCAGCTCTTCATCGGACCGCACGTGATCGACGTCGAGGGCAACGTGCGCACCATCACGGAGCTCGTCGACGTCCGCCTCACGGCGACGGCGAGGCACCTGACCGATCCTGCCGGGAAGGTCTACGTGCTCGGGATGGAGGGCGAGTTCTTCGAGGTCGACGCCCGGACGCTCGAGGTCACTCAGCTCTTCGACCTCCTCGAGATCCTCGACGTCCGCGGATATCCCCACTTCAAGGACTGCTACACCCGCAACGGTCGGGTCGTCGTGGTGAACAACTCGTACTACGAGCAGGACTTCCCGACGGGCGAGAGCGAGGGTCGCCTGGCGGAATGGGACGGGCAGACCTGGACGACGCTGGCCAGGACGCAGTTCAACACGCTCGCCGGCGCCAACGGGATCGGCGAGGCGATGTACGCCGTCGGGCAGGACCGCGCCTCGGCGCTGCTCTGGGTGCACCTGCCCTCGACGGGGTGGAAGGTCTACCGGCTGCCGAAGTCGACCCACACCCAGGACCACGCGTTCACGACGGAGTGGCCGCGCATCCGGGAGGTGGAGTCGGAGCGCCTGCTCATGGATGCCAGCGGCATGTTCTACGAGCTGCCCAGCCTCACCTACGGCGATGCCGTCTGGGGCATCCGTCCGATCTCGTCCCACCTCCGGATCGTCGGAGACTTCTGCTCGTGGAACGGACTGCTCGTGCTGGCCGGGGACCAGACGACGCCGATCTTCGACGGCAACCCGGTCGCCGGGCAGCCGCAGGCCAACCTGTGGTTCGGCAAGACGGACGACCTGTGGGGATTCGGCAAGCCGCAGGGCTGGGGCGGCCCCTGGTGGGAGTCCGAGGTCAAGGCCGGCGTGCCGTCCGACCCGTACCTGATGACGGGATTCGAGCACAAGTGCCTCCACCTGGAGAACCACGGTGACCAGCCCGTCACCGTCACCGTCGAGATCGACGTGCGCGGGCACGGCCGGTTCGCTCGCACGGCGCGGATCGAGGTGCCCGCCGGCGAGCTGGTGACCCACGTCTTCCCCACGGGGTTCAGCGCCCATTGGGTCCGGCTCGTCAGCGACTGCGACAGCACCGTCACCGGCCAGCTCGTCTACACCTGAGGGGCGATCGATCCGTGAAACTGCCCGCCGATCTTCGGCTGCCCATGATCTCCGGCGCCTTCCACTACGCCCGGGTGCATCCCGACCAGTGGGAGGAGCGCCTCCAGCTGCTGCGTGCGATGGGCTTGGACACCGTCGAGACGTACGTGCCGTGGAACTTCCACGAACCGCGCCGCGGCGAGTACCGCTTCGACGGAATCGCTGACCTCGGACGGTTCCTGGACCTGGCCGGCGCGGTCGGCCTGCGGGCGATCGTGCGTCCCGGGCCCTACAGCTGCGCCGAGTGGGACAACGGCGGCCTGCCTGCGTGGTTGACGGGTGTGCCGGGACTACGGATCCGCACCGCGGACGAGGCGTTCCTCGCCGCGGTCGACGACTGGTTCGACGTCCTCGTCCCGATGCTCGTCGAGCGGCAGTCCACGCGCGGCGGCAACGTGTGCCTGGTGCAGATCGAGAACGAGTACGGGTCGTTCGGCACCGACCGGAGCTATCTCGAGCACCTTCGGATCGGCCTGGCCGGGCGCGGCATCGACGTCCCGTTGTTCACCTCGGACGGAGGTTCCGATAGTTGCCTCACCGGGGGGACCCTGCCGGGCGTGTGGGCGACCGTGAACTTCGGCAGCAACCCGGAGCAGAACTTCGACGCGCTTCGCCGCCACCGGCCCGACGACCCGCTCTTCTGCATGGAGTACTGGCACGGGTGGTTCGACCACTGGGGGGCGCATCACCACGTGCGCGACGCCGGGGACGCGGCCGACGTCCTCGATCGCATGCTGGCGACGGGGGCCTCGGTGAACCTGTACATGGCGCACGGCGGGACCAGCTTCGGATGCTCCGCCGGGGCCAACGACGACGGGCGGTACCTGCCGACGGTCACGTCGTACGACTATGACGCGCCGATCGACGAGGCGGGCCGCCCCACCGCGAAGTTCTGGGCGTTCCGGGAGGTGATCGGCCGGTACCGCGACCTTCCGCCGCTGCAGGAGGTCGCCGAGCCGGCGACGCTGCCGACCACCCAGATCAGGATGACCGGCGCCGTCCCGCTCGCAAACGTCCTCGACGCGGCGTCGCGCGTGGTCGCGGCGCCGTCCCCGCCGACGTTCGAGGAGCTCGGCCTCGCCCACGGGCTCGTCCGGTACCGATGCCGGGTGGCCGGGCCGCGACCGGAGGCCGCGTTGACGTTCCCCGGGCTGGGCGACCGGGCACACGTGTACGCCGACGGTCGTCTGCTCGGCATCGTCTGGCGGGACGACGACGCAGGGATCCCCTTGGCCGTCCCCGCGGAGGGGGTGACGCTGGAGGTCGTGGTCGAGTCGATGGGTCGGGTGAATTACGGCACCCGCATCGGGGAGCGCAAGGGCTTGGTCGGGGGAGTGCGCCACGGGCTCCAGTACCTCCATGGTTGGGAGGTCACCTCCGTGGAGCTGCCCGACCTGCCGAACCTGCCGCAGCCGGAGTCGCCGGCGGCGGCGAGCACCGCGGCAGATGCCTCCGCACCGGCCTTCGTCCAGGGCGCGTTCGACGCGATATCGCCTGCGGGCGGGTTCGTCGCACTGGAGGGTTGGGGGAAGGGATACGTCTGGGTCAACGGATTCTGTCTCGGCCGGTACTGGGAACGCGGCCCGCAGCGCACGCTCTACCTGCCGGCGCCCGTCGTCCGCGAGGGCCGCAACGAGGTCGTCGTCCTCGAGCTCGACCGGATCGGCGGCGCGCCTCGAGTGGTCGACCGGCCCGATCTCGGACCGACCGACTGAGCGCACCGATCCCGCCACGGCGCCCGTCTCGCGGCTCGCCGGGAACGGCCCGGTGCAGGACCAGTGGGTCCTGCACCGGGCCGTCGATCTCTCACGCCGGTCAGCGCGAGCACTGCCTGTCGATCATCTGACCGACAGGTCCTGGAACGTGGACAGCCCCAAGGTGCCCGGGACGTTGGCGTTGACGGCCGAGGAGAAGACGCCGACGTCGGACGTGGTGGACACGCCCTCGACCGTTGCGCTCCCGATCGGCTTCCACGTGCCGTCGTCGGCCTGGTAGGAGCCGGTCATCGTCGAGCCCGAGCGTTCGAGCCGCAGCGTCACCGGATACGTCGTTCGGCCCGCGGCCACCGATCTCTCCATGGTGCCGTTCCCGTCGCCGTCCCACAGGAACTGCATGCCGTTGGTCGGTGTGACCGCGACCGCCGCACCTCCGTGGGAGTCCTTCTCGGCGAGGTCGTTGCGCAGCATTACGCCGGCCTTGGCCCAGGGCCAGGTGTCCTCCTGGCCGGTGACCGTGACGGTCGCGACCGCGTCGGCGTCCGCGGCGTCCGCCTCGTAGATCGCGCCGAACTCGTCGGTGCCGGCGCCGATGTCCTTGCCGCCGGCGAGCACGGCAAACGTGTTGCCGGACTGGCCGAACCAGGCGGGGGTGCCGTGGGCGACGCCGCGGAACGGGTCGCTCACGGGCGCGAACGCCCGCACGTCAGCCTTCGCGGACACCGACCCGGTGGTCGAACCGCTCCAGCCGTAGCCCACCGTGACCTCGGCGGAGGCGCTGGCGACGGGATCGGTTCCGAGACCGTCGGGAGCCTTGACGGTCCAGGTCAGGGTGGCGGAGTCGCCGGGCTGGACGGACGGCGCCGGGTCGGTGCTGGTGGGGGTGGCGGTCCATCCCTCGGCGACCTCGATGCTGCCGGTGACGGCCTTGACTGGCTGGCAGCCGGTGTTGGTGAACGTCGCGGTGACCGTGGCAGCGCCGCCGGCGGAGACGTTGGCCGGGTCCGCGGCCACGGCGACGGTCGCCGTCGGGGCCGGGGCGTCTGGCGACGCGTCCGTGACGGTGACCTTGCGGGTCACCGGCTCTGCCTCACCCAGCCCGACCCCGATCGTGTGCTCACCCGGCGTGCAGATCTGCTGCGCGGACAGGTTGACGGGGATCACGCCCCCGCCGTTGCGGTCGAAGGAGATGATGCCGTCGGGGGTGGTGAAACCGATGCCGCGAGCGAACGACCGTGTGTCTCGGGAGACGGCCTTCCCGTCGACGAAGAGCACCACGTCGGGGTCGGGGAGGTACCCCGCCCCGCCGGTGTTCTCGACGACGGCCGAGACGTCGAAGGGTTCACCGACGGCGAGGGTGCGCTTGGACGGCTCGACCTCCGTGACGCCGGCCCTGATCGGGGAGGTCATGCGGTCGTAGTTCGCCTTGTAGTCCGCGACGGCGCGGCCGTAGCTGATTGCCGGTCCCGTCGTGTCCAGCGTCCACCTGATGTGGAGGTCGACCGGACCGGACAGGCGGGTCAGCCTGATGGTGTTGCCGACCACCTCAACGGTGCCCCGGGCGCCACGCGTGAGGGAGGCGGACGAGATCGTCGCGCCCTCCGGCACGCTCATGACGATCGGCGTGGTCCGGTTCGGAGGTTCGATGTGCGCCGTCGCGCCGTTCGCCCGTGTGCGCACCTCGTACGAGAGCCTGCCGAAGTCCGTGTTGCCGGTGAACGCCAACCGGTTGCCGGGCTTGGACCACTGCGGGTTCCAGGCGTTGGCGATGCGCAGCGACTTGTCGTCGCCCTCGTAGGCCATGACGTCGCGCAGCAGGTTGACGTACTTGCCCGCGAACTCGTTGTGCGGCTGGGACAGGTTGTTCGAGCCCCAGTCCCAGCGCTGGGCCGCGCTGAGGCCCTCGCCGGCCGAGTGGGTCGCCGTGGTGTGCACGAGAAGGTTGTAGATGCCCTTCAGCGTGGCATCCTGCTCACCGCGGCGCAGGGTCGTCTCCAGGACGGAGATGGGCGTGTAGGAGTGCAGCAGTCCCTCCACGCCGTTCATCGGGTAGGTGAACACGCCTTCGAAGGTCTTCTTCTTCCACTCCGTCAGGCTCGCCGTCACCCACGGGTCGTTCGGCCGGAGGAACCCGGTGGGATGGACGACCTCCAGGTTGCCCCAGTCGATGCCGTAGGTGTCGCCGTACCAACCGGTCCGGATCACCTCGCCGTCGAGACCTTCGATGGTCGGCGGGATCCAGCCGATCTCGTCGACGGCCGGCTCGAGCTTCTCCTTCAGGATGCCCACGTACTGGTCGGCGCGTGCGGACCACTGGTCCGCAGCCGCGGCGTCTCCCGCGAGCCGAGCGGTCTGTGCGGCTCCGCGTTCGCCTGCGATGTTCCAGAGGTCGTAGGTGAGCACGTGCCCGATCACGGCCTCGTTGTCGTCCATGACGGACTCGGGGAACAGGCCTCCGGAGTTCTCCCAGTCGTCCTGGCGCGTCTTCCACTCCCAGTCCATGGCGCGACGGACGGCAGGCAGGACCTCGTGGGCGAACTGGACGTCGCCGGTCCGCTCCAGGTACGTGCCGATCAGCGCCAGCGTCTGGCCGTGGCCGTCCATCTGTCCCTGCTGGGAGATGATGTGGCCCTCGGAGTCCTGGTAGAGGAGCATGTCGGTGATGCACTGCTTCGCCAGGTCGGTAAAGCCCGCGTTGAGGATGCCCTCGACGTTGAACGCCGCGTCGCGCAGGTAGAACTGGTCGTACAGGGTGGGGCTGCCGTCCCAGAAACAATGACCGTCGACGAGGTCCGCGGACATCAGCGACTGGACGATCGACGCGCGGTAGGTGTCGATCACCTTGTTCTCGGCGGCGTTGTCGGGCCCGACCGTGGGCAGCGTGAAGCGGGTGCTGGCCCGTTCGACGGTGGTGCGCCAGAAGTTCTCGGTCTTCTTGGCGTAGGCGGTGGAGTCCGCGTCCCGGATCGCTTCCAGATCCTTCTGCTGGCCGACCCAGTAGGGCACCTTCAGACGGATCGTGCGCGAGGCGCCCGGCTCGAGCGGCAGCGACCATGCAAGTCGGCCGTCGTCGTAGCTGGGCCCGTCCGATGCCGTGAGCAGGAGCTTGCCCTCGCCGCCCAGGGCGCCTGCAGCTGCGTCCCAGACCGGGTCCGCGGGCACGGCGGGACCGTCCTGCGGCTGCCCGCCCTGGCTCGTGCCCCCCTCGGCGACCGACGCGCCGAAGTGTGCGGTCGTCGCCTCACGGCCCGTGTTCCGCAGGGTGATGTCGACGAAGGTGATCATGTTCTCGGCCTGCACCCGCATGGACTTCCTGGGGAAGGCGTACTGCTGGTCGTAGGGCACGGTCGCGACGTCGGGCACCTTGGCCGCGAAAAACGAGATGTCGTGCTCGACCTGATCGCGGGTGAACGTCTGGTCCAGCATCGGCAGCCAGCCGTCGCGCCAGGTCTTGACCCGCTGGTTGACGGGCGTGTGCTGTTCGCCGGTGTCGAAGACGACCTTGCCGAACTGCGTCTGAAGGTTGCCCTCCGGCGTGACGACGGCCTCCTCCGGGCCGCCGTACACGCCGATGACGGCGTGCGGGCTCCGGTACCAGTCGAACGGTTCGTCGTCCTTGTCGTCGACCTTGGGGAGCGTTGCCTGTTGCTGAGCGTTGTCCATGACGCCGTACGGGCGGCGCAGGTAGTCGTTGAACGGGTTGCCGTACGGGCTGGTGGCGGCGTCGGTGCCGGTCGTTTCGTTCTCTGCCATGGCTTGAGGGGCGGCGGTCAGGCCGCCGGCGACAGTGAGCGCGACGAAGGCCGCCACGGCGGCGCTCCGTCTCGATGAAGGTGCTCTCACGGTGTTCTCCGTTCGATGGGAACAGGATCCGGACAGTCGATTGCTTGCTGGCTTCGAGGTGCAGAGCCTGGTCGAAGCCGCGGTGAGACGGCGGGTCCGATGCATGGCCGTCGCCAGCGGCGGGCTCGCAGGGTCGCGTGAGGTGGCCCCCGCGACGTCCGCGCCGACCGTCTCCGCGAGGCTGGCGAAGCGCCGCACACCAGCCGGTGCGCGCTCTGTGCCGCCGACGAGCACGGAGCGAGGGTGAACGACATGAGCACGATGCGTCCTCTCGGGTGGACGTCGGTGACTGGTCGGAGGGCTCGCGGTCCGCCAGATGGCCAGCGGGGCGAGGCTCGAGGACGAGATTTCGGCAGCCCTGGTTGCTCGGGGCGTGCGGCCGGCGAAGTGCTGGAGGCGGTGCGCTCCCGGCGCGCAACCGGGGGCCTTGTCGTTCGAGGGGCGACTCGTGGACCTCGGGCCATGGCTCCTCCTTGAGCCGTACGGGTCGTGAGTGATTGCAATGATCAACCATAAATTTGCAGTTGTCTAGACCTGTTGGTGTGCGCGCGGACCGATGGTCGGTCGGCGGTACGGCCGCGGAGCGAGCTCGAGGTCGCATGTCCGTCGATCCCGGTGTCGAACGGGGGCGATGCCACGTGGTGGTAGTGCCGGAGGCGGGTCGCGTCGACGCGGTCGACGGCGAGCTGCAGCACGAGGGCCGTGGTGATGGCGGCGACGCCGAGCAAGGCTTCCCACGGGATCCCGTCGGACGGCAGCCCCACGCCCATCCGGGGGGAAGGGGCGATGAGTCTTGCTGCGGTCCCTCACGGCGGGGAGGCGTGCCTCAGGCTTCGCCGCAGAAAGATGCGGCGTGATCGCGACAGCACGGACCGCGGCCCCGGCGACCGGTGCCGCTTCTGAGGCTTCGAACGGCTGACGACGCCAAATGGGTTCGGTGCGTCGTCTCCTGAGCTGGGCTCACGATCTTCAGCTGCGCGATCGACGTGCAGAGGCGCGCCGTCGATAGACTCAACGGGTGGTGTCGCCGACGACACATCGCAGATATCGACGTTCCCGTCGGGTTCCTGCCGTCCCGCCATGGCGGGGGATTGCCCGTCGCTCTGATTCCCCCACGGTTCCCCCGCAGGCCTATCGGTCGCGGTGAAGCTACAGGTCAGAGCATCGATGTCACATTCAACGTCTGAGCCACACTGGCTATGCCCACCTCGTCGTCAGGGGGTAGCCGATTCGAGGAAGGCCGCCATCGCGAGGATCCTCGCGAAACCATTTGGCTCGAACAGGCCGAGGCCGACGAATCCCACCCACCCGCGAACGTCGGCACGATGCGCCCCGGCACTTCCTGGACGACGCCGACCGCGGGCGCTGGCTCCAGGTTCTACATGAGTGGCTCGACAGGCAGACCGCGGTCGAGCTGCGGTCATCACGTGCTCGGCCCTGAAGCGGACCTACCGCGACGCCCTGCGCCGCCCGAATCTCGGCACAAGAGGTCACTTCATGCACCCAGCGCTGTTGCGCTCCCCATCGGCGGATCTAGAACCGCTTGAAGCCGACGAGGACGAAGTCATCGTCGTCAGTCCGCCGCCTCGGGCCGTCGCAGGGTGGTGCCGGCCCGATTGATCTCGGCCAACCATGCTGGAAGGCCTCAGGCCCCTACATCTTGGTAGAGCGTCGTCGAACAGCGCCGAACTTCTGTGTTCGCTGGGAAGGGTCGAGCGGCGGTCGGTAGTCGTCGGTGCGCTGGTAGATCCCGTCTTCTCTGATCTGCGCGGCTTCGGCATCATTGCCCTCGAGCTCTGCGATCCTCGCGAGATCCAGCCGGGCGGTCTCGTCGTACGGCGAGGCACTGAGTGCAATCTCGGCGGCTCGGCGTGCGGTGGGCAGGTCGCAGTCCTTCATGGAGCGGGTGGCGACGAGATGTGCGACGTCGACGATCGCGGCGGCGAACTCCTGGTCGAAGCGTTCGCCCTCGAACATCCAGGCCCAGGAGTCGGCGCGCAGGTCCGCGAACGGCTCGCCGCGCACCAGCCGGAGGGCGGCGACGAGGTCCGGCAGACCGTCGCCGCCGCGCGCCTGGGCTCGGGCACGCAACCGTCGGAACAAGTCGATGTCGAACAGCACACCTTGCAAGGAGTACCCGGTCCACCCGTTCTCGGTGCGCTCGCGGGTGCTCGGCGCAGTCGGAAGGTACTCCTCGCCCGTGCGTGGGTCGACGCCGAGGTATTTGCGCAGGTGGCTGATCTCGACGCGGGCGCGTTCGCGGGTGTAACCGAACTCGTCGGACAGCGTGGCGGATGGGACGCCGTGCGGGTGGGCCCACAGGTAGGTCATGAGCTCGATGTAGTGGTGCTTGCGCTCGGAGACCTCCTGGCTGACACCGTGAGCGGTGGCGCGGAGCGTGCCGAGCAGCATGACGCGCGAGACCGGGCACTCGTCGCCGAGGCGCCACAGCTCGAGGTCGGCGTCGAGGGTCGGGTCGGCGGCGAACACGTCGTCGGCGGTCGACGGCGGTACGGGCGGAGCAAGTGCGGCGACGTCCTGCTCGGTGGTGGCCGCGGCGTCGACGTAGGCCGCGGCAGGCTCAGGCAGCAGCGATGTCGGCCCGGCTTCCTCATCCGGTGCGGGACGCTCGTCGACCAGCGGCTCGCGCAGCGCGCCGGTCTGGTTGATGAACGCCCCGTATCCCTCGGTGATGGTGACGTCGACCGGCATGGGCACGTTCGCTCGGCTCTGGGTGGCGCGGACGATTTCGGCAACCGCCGCAGCCTCGGGCTCGCTCAGTCCGGGTACGCGGAGGTCGATGCCGAGCCTGGGGACCCGCAGGCGCTCGTCGTCGACCTCGATGATCGTCGCTGACTCCGTGGCCGCATCGGTGAGCGTGACGACGGCCGCGCCCGGCCGTGACTCGTGCGCTGCGATGACCTCGGAGAGCCGGGTGGAAGCCTCTGCCGGGGCGGCCCCCGAGGCGATGACCACGACGTGCAGCTCCTCGGGGTCGTCGTCGTCCGAGGCCAGCGCTGACCGGGTGGCTGCGTCGAAAGCGCGGGTGTCGCCGGCGGGGTAGGGGGTGAGGCGGAACTCGTCGAGGTCGGTCAATTCTTGGCCGAAACCGAGCGTGTGGACCTGGACCAGGGTGGACCACGGTGACAGGGCCAGCTCTGCGGCCAGGTGCCGGCCGAGCTTCTGTGTCGCCTGGGCCTCGCCGGCGACGCTGAGCACGCCGAACCGTTCGAGGTTGAGCAGCCACGCCGCGCCGGCGTCGTCGGCACCGATCGACACGAGCATCGGGTATGGCGCGACGACGTCGATGCATTCGAGCGTGGTGCCGAGGGGTGCGGTCCAGCGGGTGTCCGCGCCGGTCCACGGTTCGCCGAGGTCGGCGTCGTCGGCCAGGTGCAGGGTTGCCGTCTCGGCCGCCAGCTCGACGGCGAGCAGCGGGGGGTACTCGGATGGTTCGACGTACGAAGACGCCAGGGAGCGCAACAGGGCATCGAGTGCCTGGATCCGGGGCGCCACCGGGCCGCCCACCACCCGACTTCTGCGGTCGACGGGCACCGTCTCGGCGGGCTCGGGGGCGATGAGCATCCCGGGCGTGCGGAAGCGCAGCTGGGATCGGCGGTTGGCCCGTAGCCGGAGGAACAGGACGCCCGCGAGCAGGGATCCTGCGCCGGTGAGCGCCGGGATCAGCCAACCGGCCGACGCTGCTGGGGACGACGTCGCCGCTGTCTCCGGTGTTGGCGTGGTGCTCGGTGCCGGCGTGCCTGATGTCTCGGTTGCTCGTGGTCGCTCGGCTGGAGTCGGAGCCTGCTCGGCTGGGTTCGTGGCGCTTGTATGCGGGTTGGTGGCCGGTTCCGGTTCAGCAGGTCGGTTCGCGTTGGAGCGGGGGTGTTCCCGATCCGGAGATTCACCCTGCTTGTCAGTCGTGGCGGTCGCACCTTGCTGGGCGGCGCCTGTAGTTGGGATGGTGAGTCTCCATCCGGGCTGGATCAGGTCGGGGTCTATGAGCTTGGCGCCGTCGGGCTGTGCCGTGCTGGTCGAGGCGTTGAAGATCTCTGGGTAGCGGTTCGCGTCCCCGAGCTCGTCGAGTGCAATCTGGGACAGGGTGTCGCCGGGTTCCACGATGACGGTGGCCGAGTCGTCGTGCTGTGACGTGGACGTGACGTGGCCGTCGTCGGGCAGGAGCAGCGCCATGGGCGGGGTGATGAAGTCAGGGTCGTCGCCCAGGATGTCGCGGTTGAGCGCGGCGATCTCGGTGTAGCGGAGCGGGTCGCCAAGGTGCTTCTCGGCGATGCGCCACAGGGTGTCGCCCCTGGTGACCTGGTAGGCGACTGTGCCGGGCACGGTGCGGTCTGGCGGCGATGTCCGCACCGTGGCCGATGACTGGTAGGCGGCGGTGACGTTGGCCGAGTTTGTCGCCCGTGTGTCGGGGGCAGCCACGGTACGGCCGATCGCGCGCTCGGGTGCCGAGGTCCGGTTTGGGACGTCGAGCAGGGCCGGGATGTTCGTGACCTCGACCGCGACGGCACTGTCGGTGCTGGCGAGGCCTGGCGTGGCGGCCGCGGCCTCGCCGGGGGCGGCGATGAACAGGAGCGCTGCCCAGCCCACGAGGGTGCGCACTGCTGCCTGGGGGACTGCCAGGCCGTGCAGGTTCGGCGCGTGGATGCCGCGGGTCTGGGCGGCGGCCTCGAGCAGGATGAGGCCGGCTATGACAACCCATAGGAGCCAGGCGAGCGCGCCGATGGCGACCCACAGCAGGGTGCCGTCGTCGGGCGCGAGCAGGTTCGTCCAGATCGGGTGGGCCGCGATCTGCGTCGGGCTGAGCCCGACCGCGATCAGGGCGAGGGGGACACCGGCCACGAGGGCGAGGGCGCCAAGGGTGCCGGCTGCTCCGATGAGACGGGTGTGGGTGTGGCTCATCGCTCGGTGTCTCCCATCGTGCGGATCACGCGGGCGCTGGCTTCGCCGCTCACCGTGAGGCCGCCGATGCCGACGACCCCGATGAAGGTCGGGTGGTAGGTGCTGGTGACCTGGACGTGGACGGTGGTCCCGCCGGACACGGTGACCGATCCGGTGGCGCCGGAGGCCGCGAGGTAGTCCTGGGCGGCGGTGCGTGCTTTCCCGATGGCGATGGATGGATAGGCGCCTTGGACGGCGGTGGCGTCCAGCTGTTGTCCGCCGACGCGAGCGGCCTGGGCGGCGATGTCGCGAACTTGTTGCTGGGCGTGGACCTGCCCGGACAGATCGACCGCAAGCCCGACGATCAGGACCATGGCGAAGGCGGACAGGACGAGCCAGGTGCTGACTGACCCACGCTCGCCGTCGTGGCCGAGGCCCGGTGCGGACCGATGACCGATGAGTTTCATGGGTCAGCCCTCCAGGTGTCGACCGGGCTGGTCATGGTCGCAGTGACGGTGTGCGCGCCGGGGACGCCGGGCAGGGTGATGTCGGTGAGGTCGACGGTGCAGGTCACGGTCGCCGACACCGCGCCCGGGATACCGGCTGGATGCGAGAGCGCCGCGGTAACGAGGGTGATGTCGGCGCTCTCGCAGGACAGGCCGCGGGCGGTGAGACCGGTGGCCATGGCGCGGGCGGCGGCGTCGTTGGCCTCGCTGACGGTGCGCGCGAGACTTGCTGCCCGTGCAGCGTCGGCGGCGACCGCTTGGACGTCCTGGTGCGCGAGCGCGATGCGTCCGCCGGCGATGACGAGCGCGAGGAAGAGCGCGAACACCGGCGCCCCGATGACGGCCTCGATCGACGCTGACCCACGCTCGTCGCGCGGACGGAGGAACGAGTGCCCGGGAAACAGCCGATGTCGAATGCGGTGCGGGGTCATGGTGCGGTGAGCCGTTCGACGGGGACCGTCACTGTTCGCTGGATGACGGGTTGCCACAGGGGGATGACGGAGACGGACGCGCCTGAGACGGTGACGGTCGCGGTGGTCTGGTCGCGGGCGGCGTCGACGCTTACCTCGCGCAGGGCGCGGGTGCCGACGTCGGCGGCGAAGTCGGATGCCGCGGCCGCTCCCAAGGAGCTGGTGGCATTCAGGGCGGCGGCGGTGCGCGCGCCTTCAGCGGCAGCGGCGGTGGCGACAGACTGGGCGTAGAAGTACAGCGCGCCCTGCAGCCCGAGGAAGAGCAGCGTGAAGAGCGCGGGCAGCAGGACGACGAGTTCGATCGACGCCGAGCCTCGCTCACCGCCGGACGTGCTCGAGGGCCGATCCCGGATAGGCATCTTCGTCATCTGGATATGCCGTGCCTCAAGTGATCTTCCCGGCCTGAGTGGTCAGGAACGCTTTGATGGCGACGACTGCGAGGCCGACGAACGCGATGGCGGCCACGGCCCACACGACGTGCTCTATGGTCACCGAACCCCGCTCGGAGGAGTCGAGACGCGCATGGTCGGACTGCGGCTGGCCGGGCGGAATCAGGTAGGCCCTGACCAGGGCCAGGAGCGTGGTGAAGTGCAGCATGGTTCTGCTCCTTGCTTCAAAAACGCTGAGGAAACCGGCTGACAGGCAGGGATGGGATGGGTGGCTCCTTTCACGGGGTCAGGTGGGTTGCAGCATGCCGAGGAATGCGGGTGCAAGCAGGAGCGCCATGAATACGACCCCGAGGACGGAGCCGGGGATCGACATGCGCTCGCCGACCGCGTTCGCGGCGGCCAGTTCCTCGCCGAGCATGGCGTTGCGTACGGCGGCTGAGCGGGCGCGGAGGTTGGCGTAGACGGAGGCGCCTTCGGCGCCGGACAGTCGCATGATGTCGGCGAAGTCGGCGAGCTCGGGCAGTGTGAGCTCGTCGCCGAGTGAGCGCAGGGCGTCCCAGGGTGGGATGCCGGACCAGCGTGAGCGACGGAGCTCTTCGGCCAGGCGGGTGAAGACCCAGGAGGTGCCGACCTCGGCGGCGTTCTCCATGGCCTGCCGGGTGCCCGCGCCGTTGTGGCGTTCGGTGGCGACGAGGTCGACGTAGGCGGCCAATGCACGGCGGAACTCGGCCCGCGCTTTGGTGGCGTCATCGCGGGCGTTGTAGTCCGGGATGAAGAACATCACGGCGGCCACCGCGACCCCAGCCACGGCGGGGACGGCGATGGGAAGCTGCAGACCGAGGAGGGTGAACAGGGCGACGAGGAAGGGCGGGATCGCGAGCCCTAGGGCCGCGAAGATGAGTTTCTCGGCGTAGAACCGGGCCACTGGGATACGCAGTAGAGCGAGCTCCCGGCTCGGGGTGCGTACCCATAGAGCCGGCGGCAGGGCGCGCATGGCCCACAGGCCGAGGCGTTCCTTGCCAGTGGTGTCGGTGCCCGCGGTGGGCTGCATCCTCCGGTGGCGGGTGGGGGTCATCCGGTCGAACGCGTCGCCGAGGTCGACATGCGCGGGCAGGAACCGCGCAAGCACGGCCACGAGGGCTCCGGCGCCGACAGCGGTCATGGCCATGATCACTGCGAGGGTCGAGCTCATGGGTGGGCTCCTTCGCGGGTGTCCACGAGGATGCGGGGCCAGGGCTTGCCGGTGGCCATCCGTTTCATCCACACCAGGGTGGCGATGTAGGCGGTGAGCAGCACGACGAGGATGAGCTGGCCGACGGGGGTCGCGTAGGTCGCTGTGTAGGTGGACGCCAAGGACAGGACGACCAGGACGCTCGCGGAGATGATCGTGACCCAGCGGGCGGTGGCGCGGGGCTTGGCACGGTCGGCCTCGACCTGTCGGCGGGCTCGCACGTCGTCGGCGACGGACTCGGCCAGCCCCTCCAGGACGGAGGCGAGGCCGCTGCCGCGCTTGCGGGCGGCGAGGATGAGGTTGGCGGCGATGAGGTCACCGGTGGCGTCATCGAGATCGTCTGCAAACGCGCGCAAGGCGTCTTCGGTGTGCCACCGGGCGCGCAGCCGGGCCGTGAGGCGGTTGAGTGCAGGTTCGATGGGGCCCGGGGCCGACCGCATCGAGATGATGATCGCCTGCTCGAGGCCGATCCCGACGGTCAGGACTCCGGCCAGGGAGCGGGTCCATTCCTCCATCGCTTCGAGGCGGGCGATCTCCGCCTTCGCGCTGCGAGTGGACATCAGGGTCGGCAGGCCCAGGACCGCGACGGGCACGATCAACAGGGCGAGCACCCACCCGGTGGCCCACCACGCCAGCAGGCCGCCGCCCAGCCCGGCGGCGAGCAGGATCCGGGTCCGCCGATCGACGTGCACCCGCGATGTCGCCGGTCGCGGCGGTGCGGGTGGTCGTGGAATCAGCCCAAGGATGCTCAGGAAGAGCCCTGCGCCGATCAGGGCACCGAGGACGACGACGAGCGGGAGCATCAGCGGGCCTCCCCATTCGGGGTGGTGTGCCCGTTCTGGTTGGCGAAGTAGCCGGCGAGGTCGAACCCGTAGGCGGCCAGGTCGCGGTAGTCGTCGGGCAGGACCGCCGGCCTGGCCAGCGCCAGCTGGCCGCGCGGGCCTACCGGGCCCTGCGACGCGGTCGGCCTGGTCGAGGTGAAGACGTCGGTGGTGGCGTACCCGGTCTCGTGCTCGCCGGGGGCGACCGCGACGATCTCGGCGACCCGTCGGCGGCGGACGGACCGGGTTGCGGCAGGCCGGCCCGAACCGGCTGTGCCCTCCCCGGGTGGGGCGGTGATGGGCTCGGTCGTCATGTCGAGGTGGACGATCAGGTCGATCGTGGCGGCGAGCTTGGAGGTGGCGAGCTCGTGGGTGACGTGCCGGCCGGCTTCCATGGCGCAGGTGACGAGCTTGCGGATCGCGGCGACGGCGCCGGAGGCGTGGGTGGTGGAGATGGAGCCGGTGCCGGACTCCATGGCCTTGATCATGGCCCAGATCTCTCGGCCGCGGACCTCCCCGACGATCTGGCGCGAGAGGTTGAACCGGAAGGAGTCGACGAGGGCCTCGTCCAGGGTGAACTCCCCGGCCCGGTGCCCGTCGGGGCCGAGCTCGCCGGTGCCGGGCCGGGCTTCCCAGGCGCGCACGACCCGGTGGCGTTCACGTAGCTCGTGCAGGTGCAGCTCGTACTCGGTCTCGAACGTGCCGATGGCCTCCCACGGGTCGATCTCGGCGCACAGGGCGCGCACCAGGGTGGTCTTGCCGGCACCCTGGGCGCCGGAGACCACGATCGAGCGGCGTGCCCGTACCGCGGCGGCGAGGAAGGATGCGGCGACCGGGGTGAGCATGTCCAGGGCGACGAGGTCGTCGAGGGTGACCTCGACCAGGCGGTGGCGCCGGATGGTGACCTGCGGACGCGGGCACACCCAGGCGCTGGCCGCGAGCCGCGCCCCGCCGTCCAAGCGCAGGTGCAGGGTCGGGTGCGACTCGGAGAACTCGCGGGCATTGACCTCGGAGCGGGACGCGAGGAACACGAGGAACTCCACGAGGTCCTCGTCGGAGTCGGCGACCGCCGGCGCCTGGGTCAGGGTTCCGTCGGCGAGCTCGAGCAGCACGGCGTCGGCGCCGGTGATCATGATGTTCTCGACCCGGTCGTCGTCGACGAGCGGTTGAAGGCGCCCGAGGCGGAACAGGGCGTCGAAGACCCGCTTGGCGAGCTGATGCTGCTGGGGCAGGCTCCAAGCGGGCAGGCCGGCGTCGACGCGGTCGGCGAGGGTCGCCTCGACCAGGTCGAGGATGATCGTACGGCCCAGCTCCTCCTGCGCGGACCGGGTCAGGTGGTCGTGCTCACTGACCGCCTGGGACAGCTGCTGGGAGGCGCGTGCCCGCAGCTGTGCGACCAGGCCCCAGTCATCCGGAGTCTGCTCGCCTGTCACGGTGGTGGCGCCTTGCCGGGGGTTGTCAAGGGTGGTCATGGGGTGCCGCCGGCGGTGACGTCGTGGGTGAGATCCTCGCGGTGGCGGGCGATCGCTCCGGTGATGGCTGCTGCCGCGGCCTGCAGGCTGCGCGAGAGCGGACCGGTAGTAAACCTTCTGGGCGGGCGAGCGCCGCGGTGGTACACCTTGGCGGCCTCCTCGTCGTCGGCGATCGTCGTCACGACGGGCAGGCCGAGCACCTTGGTGATCTCCTGTCGCCGGTAGGGCTGGCCCTCGCCGATCACGAGCAGTCCAGGTTGGCGCCATGAGCTGTCCCGGGCGCGCAAGTCGTCGGCCCAGGTCCGCGCGCCCGCCAGAGCGGGCAACGTGGACCGGGTGACCAGGAGCGTCAGGTCCGCCCACGACAGCAGAGGTTCGGGGGACCCAATCAGTCCGAGGCGTCCTGCGTCGACGATGACGTCCTGGCCGCCGCGCTCGAGGTCGGCCAATGCCTCGACCAGCGGCGTCCACAGGTCGCGCAACCCGGCAGCCTGCCCGTGTGTTTGCGTGCCGACGAGGTAGCTCACCGGTGAGCCTGCCGTTGCGCGGGTGGTGGGATCGAGGGACCGCACGACGTCGCGCAGTGCGTCCGGCATCGGCAGCGGGGAGGACGCGAGCTCGAGCAGCCCGGTCTCGTACTCGCTGGCTCCTTGCAGGTATCCGGCCAGCAGCCCGTTGCTCCCAGACGGATCGGCCTCGACGATCAAGACCGGGCGGGGCCAGACCATGGCCAGGCCGACGGCAGTGGTCGTCACGCCGGGGGAGCCGGAGGCTGAGCACAGGGTGATGACGGACATCTCATTCACCGTTCCCGGGTGTCGAGGACCAGGTAGAAGTTCCCGGCCGCGATCCGAGCCGCCAGGACCGGCCCGTCGGCTTCGGGCACCAGGAGGGAGACCACGGTGCCGCCGGTCTCGGGAGAGACGTCGACGCCGGCGACCTCGGCGGGGGTGAATGTCGGGTTGCCCACGGCTTCTTGACCGGCCGGACCGGTGAGGACGACCTTGACCCGGTCCCCGGCCTGCAGGTCCAGCCCGGCGGCGAGCTCGGCCGGCAGGGCTGCAGGCACCAGGGAGGATCCGTCCGCCGGCAGCGTCTCGGTCTCGAGCATCGCATCGGTCAGGAGACTGCCGGTCACCATGTCGGTCGCGGCACGCTGACCGACGACGTCGTCGGCGCGGTCGGCAGCCAGGGGAGTGATCGCGGGGTCGAGGTTGATGCGCGCGGTGCGCAGGTCTGTGGCGTCGATGACCTCCCCGCGCGGAACGTCACTCGCAGCGACCAGGACCTCGACCCGGTCGTTGGCGCGCATCCACATCCACCCCACCAGCAGACTGGAGACCAGGGCGACCACCAGGCCGATGGCGATCACGGTGGGCCGGCGGCGCAGCTTGGGTGGCGGGCCCAAGGCCGGAGCCGGGTCCTGGTTCGCTGTGTCGCGGGTGATGGTGTTGGTCATCGTCGACCCCTCTTGCCTGCCCCGTTGGACGAGGCGCCTTTCGGTGGTGCGTGTCAGTTGGTCACGAGTACCTGTGCCTCTCCGACGGCGATCTGCACGCTCTCGCTCAGCCCGTCCATGTGGATCGTGCCGGTCTGTCCGGCGCCTTCCCAGGTGACGACCCAGTCCGAGGTCGCGGTGACCGTGAACTTCCCGGCGGGTCGTTGGTCGCTGGTCGTGGTGTAGGTGTGTCCGCAGTCCGGCGACGGCTCGGTGCCGTAGCTGGTGTCGTAGGTGGTGCCCGGGCCGTCGCAGGTCACGGTGTTGCCGTCGCCCATGTTCCAGCTGATCGTTTGCACCCGGGCGGTGGCGGTGACGGTGATGCCGCCGGCGGATGCGGACGCCGTGGTCGGCCCGAGATTGCTCGGACCTGGATGGGAGGCCCACATCCAGACCGGCATCCCGACGATGCCGACCGAGCCGTCGCCCGGCTTGGGGGCGATGCCGATCGTGATGGCGTGCAGGTCCATCTCGTCCACGGCCATCTGCGCGACCTGACGTGGGGACGGGCCCGCGCCGGACGCGTCCGGGGGAGCGGCGAGCCACATGTACACGTCGATGTCGATCGGCAGCGGTTGGTGGCAGCCGTAGACCGCGCCGTCGTCGCGGGGAGAGTGGCCCTGCCACGCCGGGTCGTCGGGGCCGGGTTGAGGATCCAGCACCCGGATGTAGCACTGGTGCGCGTTCGACCAGTACCCCAGGTCGCTCTTGCACGGCACCGGGCCCGCCTTCACCGCGGTGAAGCCCTGCTTCGACGGGTCGAAGTAGCACGGCGATCCCGACCCGGAATCCTTCGCCCCGACCTTGCCGTCGGGGTCCCTCGTGGAGCCCGAGACCGGCTGGGCGTTCTCGTCCTGGCGAGGTGGGACGACGACCGTAACAAGACACCGGCCGGTGCTTGGGTCCTTGCGCTCGCACGTCGGTGCCCCAGCGTGTGCTGGGGCCGTGGGCGGCAGGACCGCCGTGATGGAGGCGATCACGAAGACGAGGACCTGGGTCAGGATTCGGGGTCGCATGGTGCTTGCTCGAGATCCACGCTCGTGGAGACCCGCCACCCGTCGTCGGGGTCGGTGTCCCAGGAGTAGTTGCTCACGGTGTGGCGGACCCGCCCGGTGTCTGCGCGGTCGGCGGCGACGACCGACGTCCCGTCGGAGTCGACGACGTCGACGTCGGACACGTCGTAGCAGACGTCGACCTGGACTGTGGGCACGACGCCGGCGTCAGGGTCGGAGTTGTCGAGGTTGACAGACCCGACGTCGACCTCGACGAGCCTCGTCTCGCCGGTCTGCCGGTAGCCGTCGCGGCGGTCGCGCTTGATCTGCTGCTCCCAGACGCTCAGGTCCTTGCTGATGGCCACGGACTCGAGCTGCGACAGGGGCTCATCGGGGTCGGCACGTGTCTGGTCGAGGACCTGGTAGTACTCGTGGACCAGACCCGCTGCGTTCTGTGCGGCGACCTCGGAGTCGGAGATCGGCGAGGGCGACGGCTCCGACGTGGGCGTGCTTGCCGCCGACGTCGTGGTCGGGGTGGGTATGGGGGAGGCCTCGGTGCTTGGGGTGCATGCGGCAAGGACGGCTAGCAGCAGTACTGCTGTCGTCGGCGTCCCAGCTCGTCCCCAGTGGCGCATTCTTGCGAGGCCCTTCGCCGAGCACCGCACCCCTTCGGGCGGTACATGCACGACGTCACCGCGACCAGCGCGGGTGAAGAAGTACTTGCCCAGGTATGCCATCACTCTCCTTGCCCTGCAATCCGAACGGTGTCCTGCCGTCCGCTCTGGAACACCAGTGGCCGGCGTCGGAACGTAGGTGTGCGGGCGGCGTCGCCGGCGCAGGAGGCCGGTCCCGTACGCACCGATCCGTGGTCCCGACGCCTCTGGCACCCGAGGCGGGTCGAGCCGCACACCTGGGCGATGTGACCGTCTCGATGCGCGTGTTCTCGGCCGGCAAGGGCTACGGCTACCTGCTGCGCTCGGTCGTGCAGACGGACGGCGACGCGACCCAGGCGACGGCGTTCACGCGCTACTTCACCGAGGCAGGGACACCGCCGGGAGTGTGGATGGGAAAGGGCGTCGCCTACTTCGGCCACGGCGAGCTGCGTCCCGGGATGGCGGTCACTCGCGCACAGCTCCAGACCCTCCTGGGGCGCGGCAGCGATCCCGTGAGCGGAGCGAACCTCGGTCAGCCGTTCCGGGAGTACCCGACCGTCGCCGAGCGCACCACCGCTCGAACCGCGCGAGTGGACCGGACGCTGCCCACCGAGGAGTTCGACGCCGAGGTCATCCGCGTCCAGGCCGAGGAGGCCGCCCGGGGCCCGCAGACCGCGACCGCAGGGTTCGACCTGACGTTCTCGGTGCCGAAGTCGGTCTCCGTGTTGTGGGGCGTGGCCGACGCCAACACCCAGGAACTGATCGTCGAGGCGCACCACGCCGCCGTCGCGCAGGTACTCGAGTTCTTCGAGCGTGAGGTCGCCGCGACGCGGGTCGGGCACGCCGGCACCGCGCGGATGCCCGTCGTCGGGATCGCCGCCACGGCCTACGACCACTGGGACTCGCGCGCCAACGACCCACACCTGCACACGCACGTCGTCGTGTCGAACAAGGTCCTGACCGCCCACGACGGGAGATGGCGCACCCTGGACTCCAAGGCCGTCCACCACGCCATCGTCGCGTTGTCCGAATACCACAACGCCGTCCTTGCCGACCGGCTCACC
The DNA here is from genome assembly GCF_042728595.1 of Isoptericola sp. NPDC060185. Classification (NCBI taxonomy): domain Bacteria; kingdom Bacillati; phylum Actinomycetota; class Actinomycetes; order Micrococcales; family Promicromonosporaceae; genus Isoptericola; species Isoptericola sp. NPDC060185. The sequence goes on from NZ_JBHWYY010000013.1 coordinate 44,160, forward strand.
GGCACCTTCGGTCTGTCGTGGGAGCGGCGCGAACGCGACGGCCGCAACCCGCAATGGGAGATCGACGGCGTCGGCGAAGACCTTGTGCGCGAGTTCTCCTCCCGCGCCCGGGACATCGACGTCGCCACCGACGCCAAGATCGACGACTACGAGCGCGAGCACGGCCACCGTCCGTCGGACAGGCAGATCGTGCGCATGCGGGCGGACGCCACACTCGACACGCGACCCGACAAGACGATCCACGCTCTGTCCGACCTGACCGACGACTGGCGCCGGCGTACCCGCGCCATCCTGCGCGGCGACGCCACCGAGCGGGCGCGCCGGCTCATCACAAGGACGACGCCGGCGCAGGCACTCACCCGCGAATCGGTACCGATGCTCATGATCGACCAGGTCGCCGCTCAGGTGGTCGACGCAGTGGCAGAGAAGCGGTCGACATGGCGGCACTGGAACCTGTGGGCCGAAGCCTCCCGCCGCACGATGGGATGGCGCTTCGAGACCGTCGAGGACCGCGAAGCCGTCGTCGCACTCATCACCGAGGCCGCCACCCGCCAGTCCGTCCCCCTCACCCCCGGCGAGATCGCCTCCACCCCGGCCACGATGCGCCGCGACGACGGCACCAGCACCCTGCGCCCCCGCCACTCGACGTACTTCTCCAGCCAGCACGTGCTCGCGACCGAGGACCGCCTGCTGGCGCTCGCGGACGACCGCGACGCACGCCTCGTCGTCCCAAGCGGGAGTCTTGAGGCGGTCCCCGGAAGCCGCGTGGACGGCGTCGTGGTCGACGCCGAGCAGTCCACGGCGCTCGCGCAGGTCCTCATCTCGGGCCGGAAGCTGGACCTCTTGGTGGGTCCGGCGGGCACGGGCAAGTCCACCGCGATGGCCGCGCTGCTTCGTGCCTGGACGGTGCAGCACGGCGCCGGGTCGGTGGTCGGGATGGCGCCGTCGGCCGCCGCCGCTCAGGTGCTCGCCGAGGATCTCGGCATCGCGTGCGACAACACGGCCAAGTGGATATACGACCACCGTCGCGGCCGGGCGGAGTTTCGCGCTGGCCAGCTCGTCATCCTCGACGAGGCCACCCTTGCCTCGACCCGCACGCTCGACGTCATCGCGACACATGCCGCGGAGGCGGGCGCGAAGGTCGTCCTGGTCGGCGACCCCGCCCAGTTGCAGTCCGTCGATGCCGGGGGAGCGTTCTCCATGCTCGTCACCGCCCGCGACGGCGAGGTGCCAAGCCTGGTTGAGGTACGCCGGTTCGTTCACGCCTGGGAGAAGGTCGCTTCCCTGGCCCTGCGGGACGGCGACGTGACCGCGATCGACGCGTACGAGAGCCATGGCCGCCTCTACGAGGGGACCACCGAGGCGATGATCGACACCGCCTACGAGGCCTGGCAGGTGGACCTGCGCGCGGGGCGCTCCACGATCCTCGTCACCGAGGCCGCGGAGTCCGTGCGACAGCTGAACGAACGTGCCCGCGCCGAACGCATACGGTCCGGCGTCACGTCGGCGGAGCGAGAGGTAGCGTTGCGGGACGAGGAGCGCGCTTCGGCCGGCGACGTCGTGATCACGCGCCGCAACCATCGTCGGCTGCGCACGGACGACGGAAGCTGGGTTCGCAACGGTGATCGCTGGACCGTTACACATGTCGGCCGGGACGGGACTCTCGAGGTCCGCCGCACCGGGGGCACTGGGAGGACCGTCGCGCTGCCCGCCGAGTACGTCGCCCGGCACGTCGACCTCGGGTACGCGGTCACAGCGCACCGCGCCCAGGGTCTGACCGTCGACACAGCGCACGTCGTCGTGTCGCCGTCGACCACCCGCGAGAACCTGTACGTCTCGATGACCCGCGGCCGCCGCTCCAACACCGCGTATGTCGCTCTGGACAAGCCCGATCCGCTGCACGACATCCCGATCGATGACGACGTCTCCGCCCGCACGGTCCTGTTCGGGGTGCTCAACCACTCCGGTCTCGAGCTGTCCGCGCACGAGACCACCGCCGCCGAGCAGGAGCGGTGGACCGGCATCGCGCAGGTGGCGGCCGAGTACGAGACCATCGCCACCGCCGCGCAGCGGGACCGCTGGACCGCCCTCGTCACGGAGTCTCTCGTTCGTGCGGGCGGGTTTACGCCGGCCGAGGCCGGGCAGGTCATCGAGTCCGAGGCGTTCGCCGTCCTCATGGCAGAACTCCGCCGGGCCGAGGCCAACCGCCACGACGTCGCGGCCCTGCTGCCACGCCTGGTCGCCCAGCGCAGCCTGCTCGACGCCGACGACGTCGCCTCCGCCCTGTCCGCACGCCTCGCCCGCGCCGCCGGACGACCCGCCCGCGGAACGTCGCCGGACCTTGTCGCCGGGTTCATCCCCGCCGCCTCCGGGCCGCTGCCGACCGACACCGCCCGGGCCCTGGCCGAACGCCGCGAGCTGATCGAGACGCGCGCCCGCACCCTCGCCGAGGCAGCCGTCCGCGACCGCGCCCCGTGGGTGCGTCGCGTCGGCGACCGGCCCGCGGGCGCCGGTGACGGCGAGCAGTGGCTGGTCGAACTGAGCGTGATCGCCGCCTACCGCGACCGGTACGGCGTCACCGGGAACGCGCCGCTCGGCGCCTCGACGCGGACCGTCGTCCAGGAACGCGACCGCCGTCGGGCAGCCGAGGCGCTGCGCCGCGCCGAGGCGCTCACCCAGACCCGCGTGGGGGGTTCGAACGGCGCGCACGCGTACGGGCGCACCCTCTAGCGTCCGCCTGCCATCGCTCGGAACCAGACCCATGGGACCCAGCGTGCGCGGACGTCCCCGGCACCGAAACCCCTGGTCAGCAACCTGTGGACAGGGCCGCGCCTTCGGTCGCCCTCACGGCAGGAACGACGGCGATCCGCAGGACCCAGAGCGCCTTGTCCACAGGTTCGACGGCTGTCCGCGCCGCGGGAGGATTTCCGCGCGCACTCTCGGCACGAGGCCGGTTCACCGCGAGCCGGCCCGGCTCGAAGGGAGCGATCTCGTGTTCTTCTACCTCCTCTTCCGATTCTGGTTCACGCTCGCGCGGCGGTGTCACGCCTTCTGTCAGGCGTGGATGCCGACGAACCACTTGGTCCGCTGGCTCGACACCGACCGCGGCATCGCATGGGGCCTGCCCGTCGGAGCCGCGCTGACGCCGCTGTACTACCTGGCCATGACCTGGAGCGGCGAACACCTGAGCGCAGGCGGCACCAGCTGGTGGTGGGTGCCCACGCTGTGGGCGGCGCTCAACGCGATCAAGTTCGCCCACGTCGCCATCCGCAGCCCGTTCGTCTGGGTCTACCGCGCGGTGTGCGGTCGCGGAGCCCGTTGCCGCGACGCCGCCGTCGGCGGCTCGCCGCGTAGCTCGCCCGGTTCCGCGCGCACACCTTCCTCCTGACAACAGGACCGCCGTCGGCGTGCCCGAGAAATGGGAGAACCGCGATGACCATCCCCACTGGCCCGGCTGAGGCCGCCGTCGAACGTGGCGGCGAGCCCATGCTGCTCGGCCACTATCTGACGTACCAGGTCGCCCGCTCCAACCTCTGTGCGCTAGCCGAGGCGACCGACGCGGGGCACCTGCACGACTACTGGGACGTGCTGGACCTCATCGACTCCCTGCATCCGCCGGGCCAGCTCGCCGTCGCGCTGCCGGTGCGCTGTATCAGCCGGTACGCGATGTACACCGCCGCACGGCAAGCCATCAGCAATCTCAGCGGTTTCGGTCTCGACCCGGTCGTCCTGCTCCGTGCGGGCGAACTGCTCGACGCGAGTTGGGCCGCGGACCGCGGTGTCGTGCGGTCAGAGGCGACGCCATGACGTACGGCGACGTGGCCGGACAGCTGAGAGACTCCCTGACGGAGCTGCTCGGCCACACCCGGCCCTACTACGAACTCGGCGGCAAGCACCCCTCACGCGGTGCGCCGCTGGACGGCTTCCGCGAGCGAGCCGACCTCATCCAGCGCTACCGCGCCGTCATCCTTCTCTATGTCGCCGACCTGGCCCGTGCCTGTACCGCTGGGATGCTGGGGGACTCTCCGCGCCCCTCGACCTGGCTGCGCTGGGTCGAACGTGCCGTCCCGCAGCGCGACCAACTGCCCGGCGGGCGGCTCGCCAACGCGATCGAGCTCGGCACCGAACAAGAGAACCCCATCGTCGAGCAATGGCGGCGCGGCGCGGTCGCGGGGTTCCTCGCACGCGAGCGCGAACTCAGACCGTTGCTTGCGCAGATCACCCCCGAGCAACGGAACGTCGTCCTCAAGGACGTCACCGACGTCTTGCGCGCACTCATCCGACTGGACGACCGGCACGGACGGCTGCCCGGCTGGCAGGGGCTCGCCGGCACCAAGGGGGTCAGAACCGATCGGCCCTCACGCGCCACATCGGGGGATAACATGCGAGGGCTGAGCGCGACAACGAGGTTCTTCAACGAGTGGATCGCGCGGCAGATCACCCCTGACGGCTTCACCGTCGACCGCATCGGCTATCGGCCCGAGTCAAAGCTCGACGCAGCCGGCGGAACCGTCGACAGCGCGATCACCGCGTTGCAGAACCTCTCGGCCGTGATCGACGCGGACTTCCCGCGCCCCCTGTCACTGCGCATCCTGTTCCGATCCCAGTGGAAGCTCTCGGTACTCGCCAGCAAGCTTGCGCTGGCGGCCGGTGACACCAAGTGCGCGGCGGCCCTGACCGTCCGGGGCAACGTCTACGCCGGACTTGTCACTGCCATGCGCAACGTCAGCGGGACACTCGGTAACGGCCTGTACGCCGTCGCCTACGGCACAGTCGCCACCGACCAGGTCGCGCGGACGGCGACGATCACCGCCGAGCAGGCCTTACGACTCGTGGAGGCGCTCGACGACGTCGACCTGCGCCTTGCCCGCGCGACCCGCCAGGGCGTAGCCGACGGCCGAATGCTCGTCGCGACCGGTGAGGAGTCGCTGGTTGCAAGAGGTCCCGGTGGCGTGCGTCACTGCCGGACAGTGTTCGGCGTCATGACACCTCAGTCCAACCCCGAGTTCCATCGACAACTTTCGGTCCTGGAGCCCCAACGCCGCACGGTGCCGCCCCAGCCCGACGCGATCACCCAGCGCGCCGACTTCGCAGCGATGCTCAGGCAGCCATCTAAAGACTCCTTTGTCCCGAAGGCAGACTGGTCTGCCCGAGGGACGCGAGCGCGCGGCGCGGCGCGATGCTACCCCGTCACCTTGAGGCCATGAGTCGCATCCTCGTCGCGCCGACGGGCCATCGCCCACCAGATGCCTCGCGCCCAGGCTCGAGTGGAGGCTCGGAACGGATGGAAGGTGCCCCGGTACGCAGTACGCAGTGCGCAGTTCGCTCTTCTCATCACCCAGGACGCGCGGCCATGTCGAAGTGAAGGATTGTCCCCACCGCCTGCAAGACTCGTCCGGTAGTCGGGGTGCTGGCGGCCAACCGGTCACGCGAGCGCTCACCGAACAGGGGCCGCGGCGACGGGAGACGTGATGCGTGTCAGCAGGATCGAGTTCATGGGGTACCGGCGCCTTGCGGACACGGCGACCGCCATTGACGGCCCTATCACCGCCTTTGTCGGGTTCAACGAGGCGGGCAAGACGTCGCTGCTCTCTGCGCTCGAATGGTTCTCTATCGGCGGCGAGCTTCCCCCAACTGACGAGAACCGATCCCGTCCGCCCGCGTCCGACAATGCGTCTGTTGTGAAGGTCTTTTTCGAGTTCGAGGACGGTGACAAGAAGGCCTTCTCGTCGGTCCCGATGGACAACCCGCCTACGTCGCTTGTCCTCTACAAGAAGCGTGACGGCAGGCAAATATACGACCTTCGCCCGAATCCCCGACGGCCCGCCAGGCCGTTTGTCGTGGCTGCCGAGCGCCTCAGCACAGCAAAGGCCAAGCTTGCGTCGCAGTTTACCTCGGCCTCAGACGCGGTCGAACGCGACGCGGTCGACTGGGCCGAAACCATTTCGGAAATGCTCGCCAAGCCAGACGACGCATGGTCCGAAGAGCGTGTGGAGGACCTTATCGCGCTCTCCAAGTGGTTACAGGAAACCCCGGCCGGGCGGAAGGGGGCCAGGGACGCAAAGCTGGGCAGGATGCTAGACGAAGTCCACAGCCTGGTCGTCCAGGAACACCCGACAGACGCGGTCTGGAGCGCGGTCGAGAGCAGGGTGCCATCTTTCGTGCTCTTCAGAGATGAGGACCGCGACTTGCAGACTTCGTACCTCATACAGCCGGACAAGCGGGAAATCCCACCCGCCGTGACGCGCCTGCTTTCGATCGCGGGGCTCGATCTGGATTGCATGTGGGACTACATACAACAGCAGGATACGACCAAGCGTGAGACGGCCCTGGAGCGGGCCAACGGCAGGCTCCTAGACGTTTTTGATGCGGCATGGAACCAGAGCAAGGTCGCTGTGCGTCTTAATGTCAACAGTCAGCGACTCGAAGTGCTGATCAAGGAGCTTCACGGCAATGGTGACGTGACGAAGATGAGCGAGCGGAGCGACGGACTGAAGACGTTTGTCTCGCTGGTGGCCTTTCTCGAATCCGGCGGGCATGCGGTCCCGCCAGTCTTGCTCATCGACGAGGCAGAAACCCACCTTCATTACGACGCGCAAGCCGACCTAGTCGGAGCGCTTCTCAAGAGCGTCGATGCCGCGCAGGTCTTCTACACCACCCACTCGCCCGGCTGTCTTCCGGCAGACCTCGGAACCGGAATCAGGGTGGTCGTCCGCGACCCCGAGCACCCGGATGCCAGCATCCTCAAACACAACTTTTGGGATGGGGCCGGGCCGGGCTTCTCGCCACTGCTGTTTGCCATGGGAGCGGGCGCAGCAGCGTTTTCCATGTGTCGAAGCGCAGTGTTGGCGGAGGGCGCCTCAGACATGGTGCTCCTTCCCACCCTCATCCGGCAGGCCACAAGTCTCGACGACCTCGACTATCAGGTCGCGCCGGGTCTCGCCAATGCGCACGGTTCGGGAATCCGTGTCGAGGAGGTGGCGGCACGCGTCGTCTATCTGACAGACGGCGACCAAGGCGGTGCAGCCCACAAGTACGCCCTTAGGGCAGCCGGGGTCGACGAGCATCGTGTTTTCGCGCTGCCAAAGAACCACGCAGTGGAAGACCTAGTTAACCGGGATGACTACATTATGGTCGTGAACTCCCTCCTAGAAGCCATGGGCCAGCTGAAGCGCTTTCGCGCCTCAGATGTGACACCCGGCACGCCGATCGCGACTTGCTTCTCCAATTGGGCAAAGAGCAACCGTGTCCAGGCTCCTGGTAAGGTCGAGATCGCTTATGCACTCTTGCGGAAGGACGTTCGCCTGACGAGTCCGGGTAAACGGGCGCTCGTCGCGCTTCACAATAGGTTCGCGGCTGCTTTCGAGGAGGCGACGCCTTCGGGCGGCCGCCAATCGCGTCGCTGAGACTATGTTGAGGCAGTCATTCGCCTCGCATCGCCTGGTGTGTTCCGCGCGTAGGCTCGCCTGTGCCGGGGTACCCTTTCTGGTCCAGCGATGAGTGGGTCTCGGAGTCGCCCAGGCCTACGGTTGTGCCTCGTACTGAATCGCTCATGGGGCCGTAGTGGAGTTGTCACCGTAGAGCGCGGGGGTCTCAGGGGCAGGCTTCGTCAATATGACTGTGTAGGACGATGACGCATGGCGCGCTGTAGCCAGCTAGGCCGCGGAGGAATCACCCGCGCCTGTGTGCAACGCCGCACGAAGGGCTACACCTGAACGGTCCGGCGGCGCGCGCGGGTGACGGCGACATACAGCTGGCGTTCGATCTCCGTCTGATTGGTCAACCCGGCGGCGAGGTGTTCGGCGTCCTTCTCGATAAGGTGCACGCCAACTACGGGCCATTCACGGCCTTTCGCCTGGTGAACGGTCATCCCGGGTGTCAAGGTCGGTTGCTGTGCTCGAACGGCGATCCGTCGAAGACGGGCGTAGTAGTTGTGGTGGGCGTTCTCAGGGATGGAGCGGGGCGCTTCTGTCTTCACGATCGACACGAGCTCCGGCCAAAGAGTCTTCGCGGCGTCGGCAGCGTCGCTGGCGAGCAGAGCGATGATGTCGCCAAGTGGTGCTTCAAGGCGAGACAGCGACTGAGGGTCTGTGATTCCAAGAGTGATGAGCGCTTCGTTGAGGTAGGTGGCGGATACGCCGAACCGAGCAGTAGTCAGCGCGTTCAATAGGAGGGTTGCAGTGGCATACGGAGTGTTCCCGTTCTTCGGCTTGAATGCAAGTGGAAGAAGTGCGTCGTCGACATTCCAAAGTGGTTCCCACTGGCGCGACAGGACGACGTCCGTTTCAACGGTTGCTGCCATGGGAAGGTTGCTCGGTTGTGAGCTGCGAACCTGAGATGCGAGCGCGGCCTGTTCTTCTGTTTCCCACCGGAAGGACTGGGTCAGGGGCAATGTCGTTGCGGCGATCCTGGCGATGACGTCGGGGACGAGGTCTGGCTGTGCTCCGCGGAAGCCATAGAGGGCCTGCCAGGGATCGCCGATGAGAGTTGTGGGTATGCCTGCCTCGGTAGCGACCTCGACGATCGTGAGGTCGAGGCTGTTTGCGTCGAAGATCTCGTCGACGATGAGTGCGCTGGTGGTTTGGGCAAGGCGGCGTCGAACGCGGTCGCGCGCCCCAGGCAGGTCGAGGGCTTCCTCCAAGAGATGTCGAACGTCCTCATGGGTGCAAACGCCCGCCTGTAGTTGGGCGGCCACCTCCTCAAGCCGAAGGTGCGCACCCCGTGCCGTGCGTTGGCGATGCGTAGAAACGCGGCTTCCATCGAGAACAACGCGGACCTCAAGCACGGTCCAGAAACGCTCGAGACGCATCGTCCAGGTGTCAATGATCTCGAGGTCGGTGTGGCCTTCTGGCCAGTGGACGATCCCGCCAATGAGTAGGTCGCGAAAGAGGTCGTAGACGAGGGTGTCGAGGGTGACGATTTGATGCGGGCCGGACAGGGCGGTCGGTCCCCACGAGACTTCGACGCGATGGCGAAGCTCCGCAGTCGCGGCTCTGGTGAAACTTACGGCGACTACGCCACGGTCGTGCGGAGGTGGCGTGCGGGCATACCGGAGCGCGCCGAAGCGCTGAGCAGCGACGGTGGTCTTTCCCGAGCCGGGGTGGGCTTCGATATAGACGCGAGGGAGTGGGGTCGCGGCGGCGACAGTTTGCTGATCGGTGAGCCGAGACAGGACGGGGTCAGTCGCTGCCATCGTTCCCGGCTCCCGCAGCGGGCTCGGTAGGCCCTGCGTCGTTCGAGGCGTCGTCGGGCTCAGGTCCTGAGAGAGGCTCGATTGGGGGCTGGGGATAGAGAAATTCGAGTATCCCGGCGAGGTGGGCTGGGACGACCGGGGGAGCGTAGCCGCGCTCGGCGCGGAAGGCTTCCGCGTCGCGGGCGTCAGTTTCGCTTGCGAGCAGTAGCTCATCGGCCAGTTCGAGCGCGAACTCGCCCTTGCGCGATTGCATCGGTCCCGCGGGCTGGGCCGGCCGGTCGCCCTTGGCTTTCTTGGCGCTGCGGAAGAGCTCGTGGACTTGAGTGCTGTCCATTGTGGGGGACTCTGCGTCCCAACCTTCCATATCGAGGAGGACGGCGGTGATCAACTCTTCGTTTCCCGGGGTAACGGCAGGCTCGAGCGTCGGGTGGCTGTGGAAGAACTGCACGATGTTCGGGTCGTACTTCGACGCCCACGAAGGGAGCGAGGGGGTCTCGTGTTCCTCAAGGTCGCTGTCGCGCAGGACAGCAAGTTTCGTGCAGAGCTCCTTGCCGCGCGTTGCGAGCAGCGCAGGACCCCACTCGCCGACCTTGGTGCCCATCGCAACGATGGTCAGCGCGTCGACGAAGGCCCGCTTTTCGGCGTCGTTGGCAGCCCAGAGGTAGGCCAGTTGGCGGATGAGGGCGACCTCGGTAACCCCTTCGACCAGAAGGAGGCGCTCTGCGAACAAGGCGGACGAGCGTGATGCATCCATGTGGAGGCGCACCTTGCGCTTGTGGTCAGGTGTTAGGGGCAGGTCCTTCAGCGCGACGCTCACGCGGTGATCTCCGCGACGTCGCAGGAGGACCAGATCGTCCGGCTCGCACGCAGAGATGATGTCGTTCGCGTGGCTGGTGATGACTACCTGGATCTCGGGACGCTCGCGAACGACCTGGCGGAGATAGCGGACGAGCGCGAACTGCAGCTGAGGGTGCAGGTGGGCCTCGGGCTCCTCTATGACGACGATGGCATGGAACGGCCCGTCGGGGTAGAAGGAATCCTCCTGCATCTCGGCGACCTCGTGGGCGTCCTCGAGGATCGCACGTGCCGCTGCCGCCTCGTCTGGGTTGCTTGGGTTCGTCGGCGCGGGGCCAGGACCCCCCTCCGTTGTGGAGACGACGGGGATAGCTGTGGGATCAGGGATCGCGGCAAGTGTGACGGCGATGTGAAGCAGATTGACGTAGCCGAGGCCTGTGACTTCGAGGGGTTGGGCGTTGTCGCGTCCCTCGAGAGTGGCGAGCATGATTTCGAGGACGCGAGCGAGGTATGTGTCGTCGACGACCTGCGCACGAATGTGGGGTGTCTGGCGGGTGACTCCGGCTGTCAGGGCGTGCAGGTGGTTGGCGATGCGGGTTTCGATGTCGGCGATGATGCCGTGCTGAGTGAGGGCCTCCAGTAGGCCTGTGGCGCGGCCGCGCAGGTCGCGTAGGTTCTTGGTGCCGTCGATGCGCTGTTGCTGGGCGCGTAGCAGCTCGATGAGGGTTTGTGCTTCGCGACGAGCGAGGTCGTCGAGCGGGTTGCGGGAGGCAGGTAGGTAGACCATCCGAATGCTGTCGGCGACGCCGCGGTCTCCGATGATGGATTGGGCGCGCACTCTCCCGAGCCGGCGTTGGAACTCGCGGGTCCAGGCGCCTGCGCGGTCCCCTGGCTGCCCTGCTCCGCTGCGGTTCTGGAGGTGCTTTCCGAGCGGTCCTTCTCGTGATAGATCGGCCTCAAAGTGGTATTCGACGTCGACGCCGCGCCGGCCACGCCCCAGTGTGGCAGCTGAGAGTCGTCCCGCAGAGGTAAGCGTCTGGGGGTGCGCGAGGTACAGAGCCTCGCTGATCGTGGACTTTCCGGCCGAGTTCGCCCCGATGAGGACCGAGAACCTGCCGGGCAAGGTGCACGTCATTTGCTGATCGGCACTTGCGCGGAAGCCATCCACCGTGACCCTACTGAGGTACATCGTTCCCCTTGCGTGCTTCGCTCGTAGCGCCACATGGCGCGGTTGATGGCTGTTCGGTGGGTGGTGACGTCGCCGACGTCGCCGCCGATCACGAGAAACTCCACAGGCCGGGGAGGAGGTGTGCCCCATTCCTGCCGAGTTGAATCGATGGGACGTCCGGAGGCAAGTGTACGGACTGGTCAAGACGATGTGAGACCCCCAGACGCGTGCAAACCGTGGCAGGACGTGCGGTGTCGCCAGAGGTCAGGACCTCGACGAACGGTGCTGAGCGGGCCCGATGAGCCCCGCTCGGGGATCGCGCAGAGTAGTACTTCGCTGCTGGTCGGGTGGGCACACGGTTCTCGCATGATCGCTTGGTGCCTGGGGGATGAGTCGCGGTCACACTCGGAACCGTCGAGCTCGTCAAGTGTCGCTGGCCCGCATACCTCATTCGCTAGGATGGGTGTTGGCGGCTATCGCCTTTGGCGTTCGCCGCTCCAGCTGAGAGTCCGGCTCGGACGAGTTGCGGATCGTTTGCCCACTGGTGGCCCACGGCAGGTTCAGAACCATCGTCGATGCTGGTCAGAGTGGCGGAAGTCGCTGCTTCGAACCCAGTATCGCCCACCCATGAGGAAGGCCCTCTGACCAGCGGAAACGACGGTCGGAGGGCCTTCCTCGTTTCGCCCCGTGGGATCTGGCGCAACTCTCTGACCTGTGGTGATGCTGGTCGCACAGATCCGAGTTCTCAGTTCCAGTGCGCTAGTGAATGTTCGTAGTGCTCTCGGGGAGCCCCATCAGCGTCAGTAGTTCCCACGCCGTGTGCGCCGCTGCGAGCCCGGTGATGCCGGCGTGGTCGTACGCGGGGGCCACTTCGACGACGTCGCCGCCGACGATGTCGAGCCCGCCAAGCTGGCGGAGCACCGCGAAGAGCTCTCGTGTGGTGATGCCGGCGACCTCCGGTGTGCCGGTGCCGGGGGCGTGCGAAGGGTCGAGAACGTCGATGTCGATCGAGACGTACACCGGTCCGGATCCGAGGCGTTCACGGATCTGTGCTGCGATGCTCTGCGTCGTGCGGTCCTGGAAGGCTTCGCTGCGGATGATGTCGAAGCCGGCCCTGCGGTCGTCGTCGAGCTCGCTGGGGTCGTAGATCCCGCCGCGGATGCCCACGTGCTGGCAGTGGTCGAGGTCGAGGAGTCCTTCCTCAGCGGCTCGGCGGAACGGCGACCCGTGCCAGATGCTCGCCCCGTGGAGCACGTCCCAGGTGTCCAGGTGCGCGTCGAAGTGCAGCACGGCAAGGGGCCCGTGGACCTCGGCCGCCGTTCGAAGAAGCGGCAGTGCGATCGTGTGATCGCCTCCGAGCGCGAGGATCCTCGTGCCCCGGGCGGCGATGCGGCGGGTCTGCGAATGGATGGTCTCGACGGCCCGCTCGATGCCGTACGGGCCGACCCCGACGTCACCGGCATCGACGACCTGTCGATCCCGGAACGGGAACGCGTCATGGATCTGATGGTAGGGGTGGAGCTGGCGCGAGTGCTCACGGATGTGCGCAGGGCCGAATCGTGCGCCAGGCCGGAAGCTCGTTCCCGAATCGAACGGGACGCCCACCACCGCGATGTCGGCGTGCTCGACGTCCTCGATCCGCGGGAGCAACGCGAACGTCGCGATCCCCGCGTACCGAGGGAGGTCGCCGTCGTCACGCTGTCCGACGATCGTGCGATCTTCTCCCATGACTTCCGCCTCTCCGTCGTTCGTTGCTGGTCGGACGTCCTCTGGCGAGTGGTTCGCCGCCCTCGGCCGTGGAGGTCGGGTCCGGGCGCTCACACCAGGTCTTCTGCCGGCGCTCCCACCGTCTCGGGTGTGCGGGTCGGCTGCGTGGGGCGGCCCTGGAGGACGCCCGCGAGGAGCACCACGGCGAGGCCGGCGATCGGCACGACGAGCAGTCCGGCACGGAGGCCGGCCGTGTCGGCGATCGCGCCGACGATCGTCGGCGAGAGCAGGAAGCCCAGGCGCATGAGCCAGGACACGACCGTGAGGCCGGTGCCCTGGCGAAGGCCGGGCAGCTCGTCGGCTTCGTGCATGGCGGCCGGGACGAGGGTGGCGACGCCGAAGCCGGCGGCGGCGAAGCCGAGGATCGTGCCGGGGACGGTCGGGAACGCGAGGGCGAGACCCATGCCGACCGCGGCGACGAGGCCGCCGGTGCGGGCGACCGCGCGCTGACCGTACCGGTCGACGAGGCGGTCGCCGATGAGCCGGCCGACGAACTGGGCTCCGACGAGGGCGATGAACCCGAGCGCGGCCATCGCCGCGGGGGCGTCGAGCGAGGTGAGGTAGAGCGTGGCCCAGGAGTTTCCGGCGTCTTCGACGATGGTTCCGGTCATCGCGATGACGACGAGCGCGACGAGCACGAAGACGGTGCGCGGGCTGACGCCGCGGCGCAGGGCGGTGCGGGCCTCGTCGACGTCGGCGATCGATTCCTCGTCCCCGTCGTCGTCCTTCCCGGGCAGGCAGAAGCGCAGCGCGGTGAGGGACACCGCGGAGAACAGGATCGCGGAGATCGTCAGGTGCACGCCGATCGGGAGCTCCATCGCGATGGCGGCGGCGGCCATCGAGCCGCCGAGGACCGCGCCGATGGACCACACGGCGTGAAAGGAGTTGATGATGGAGCGTCCGTAGCGGCGTTGCACGCGCAGGCCGTGCGCGTTCTGCGCGACGTCGGTGATGGCGTCCATGCCTCCGCCGACGAACAGTCCGAGCACGAAGAGCGCCAGCGACGGCGCAAGCCCTGCCGCGAGCAGGCCGAGGCTCGTGAGGACGGTGCCGACCACGGCAACCGTCGCGGAGCCGAACCGGCGGATGAGCACCGCGGCGGCGAGACCGGCGACGATCGCGCCCACCGGGAACGCGGCGACCGAGAGGCCGTAGGCGGCGTTGCTCAGGCCGAGCTGCGCCTTGATCTCCGGGTACCGGGGCAGGAGGTTCGCGAAGAGCGCGCCGTTGGTGAGGAACAATGCGGCGACGGCGGCTCGCGCACGGCGGTCGGTCGGCAGGACGGATCTGGTCTCAGGGCTGTGCATCGGTCGCACGAGTCCTTTCGCTGGGGGAGGGGGAAGATCAGACGCCGGAGGTCTCGGCTGTCATCGCCGTTCGGATCCGTCGACGATGCGGGCGACCGCCCGCTCGACCTCGTCCGAGGTGTGCGGCTCGTCGTCGAGGGCGCGGTGCAACGTGAGGCCTTCGACGAGGGCGTCCAGCAGCCGTGCGGTCTCCGGGTCGAAGTGCTGCTCGAGCGCGGCGCGGCTGCGGGCCATCCACGCGGTCGTGAGGTGGCGGTAGCTGCTGTCGCGGGCGGCGAGGGTGTACAGCTCGTGGGTCAGCACGAGCTCGCGCGCGCTGCCGAAGACGTCGTCCCGGATGATCGCGACGACCGCCGCACGGGCCGCCTCGGGGTCGGTGGCATCGGCCATCCGCCTCTCGAACCGTTCGCTGACCGTGGTGGCGAACCGGGCGAACGCCTCGTGGAGGATCTCCTCGATGCCGTCGAAGTGGTAGGTCATCGAGCCCAGGGGGACCCCTGCGGCCTCGGCCACCCTGCGGTGGGAGGCGCCGGCGACACCCGCCTCCGCGATCACGTCGAGGCAGGCGTCGATGATCCTGTCCCGCCGCTCGGGGTCGTTGCGGCGGCCGCGTCGCGTGCCCGAGAGCCGCTCAGCGGACGGCATCGCCGTCGCCGATCCCGCGGACGACACGAGCGGGGTTGCCGACCGCGATGACGTTCGCGGGGATGTCCTTGGTCACCACGGATCCGGCGCCGACCACGGAGTTGTCGCCGATGGTCACGCCGGGGCAGACGATGACGCCGCCGCCGAGCCAGACGTTGTCGCCGAGGGTGATCGGCCGTGCGGCCTCGAGCTTGTCCCGTCGCGGCTGAGGGTCGATCGGGTGCGTGGGGGTGAGCAGCTGCACGTTCGGCCCGATCTGGCAGTCCTCGCCGAACGTGATCGTCGCGACGTCGAGGGCGGTCAAGTTGTAGTTGACGAACGTGCGCGCGCCGATGGAGATGTTCTCGCCGTAGTCCACGAACAGCGGGGGCTTCACGAACGCGCCCTCCCCGAGGTGCCCGACGAGCCTCTCGAGCAGCGGGCGCGCGGCGGCCTCGTCGGCCACCGCGGCCCGGTGGTAGGCGTCGGCGAGCTGCACGGCACGCTGCGCGATCCGGCCGCTGTCGGGGTCGTCGGCGATGTACAGATCTCCGGCGAGCATGCGCTCCCGATTCGTGCGCGGATCGCCGGCGAAGTAGTCCGTCATGACAGCCACGATAACAGGAGTGTGTACGAGCGTACCCATTATGGGTGCGCTCGTCCACCTCGCCTACACGGCCGCGGCTCGGGTGTGCTCCCTGCCCGCCACGGCGTCGTCGTCGATGGTGAGGTGTCCCTGTCCGGCGATGTCCGGCGCAGAGCCGTGCACCGGCTCGAACATGCTCGGGTAGCGACGCTCAGGGTTGAGGTTGGCGCCGAGGCCGAGGCCGGGGCCGAGGCTGCCGGCGAGGGCGCTGCCGAGGTCGGGGAGGATGTCGCCGGGCCCACGATCAGCTGCTCCGTGGCCGCGGACGCCGATGTGCTTGCAATGGCGGTGGCGGTGGCGGTAGTCGACGGCGAGCCGGAGGAGCTGGGACCATCAGGGTGACCCCGTCGGAGCGTCGGGTCGTTAGGTAGGCTCGCGTCGAGGATCACACGTGTGATGCCGGGAGGGTGGGCGATGCAGCGGCAGGTCACGGCGCTCGACGTGGCGCGCCTCGCGGGTGTCTCCCGGAGTGCGGTCTCGTTGGTGCTGAACGGGCGCGCGGGCGGGAACATCTCGGCGGAGAACCAGCGCCGGGTGCGGGATGCCGCCGCGCAGCTCGGGTACCAGCCGAACGCCACCGCAGTGGGCCTGCGCCTGCGTCGGTCCGCCACGATCGGGTTGGTCGCGGACGAGATCGCGACGTCGCCGTTCGCCGGCAAGCTGGTGCAGAGCGCTCGCGACGTCGCGCTCGAGCGGGGCTACATGGTGTTTCTCATGGACACGGGGTACGACCCGGAACGCGAGGCGGAGGCCGTGCGCCTGCTGCGGGCGCGTCAGGTGGACGCGTTCGTGTACGCGGCGATGTCGATGCGCCCCGCCACGCTCCCCGCGGGCATGGGCGACCTGCCCACCGTGCTCGCCAACTGCTTCGACGGGGCGGGCGCCGGCGTCGTGCCCGACGAGGTCGCCGGGCAGCGGGCCGCCACCCGGGCCGTGCTCGACGCCGGCCACCGCGACGTGGTCTACCTCGCGGGGGCGGAGCCGCCCGAGCGGCCGCCGGTGCCGGCCGTGGCGCGGCGCATCGCCGGGTTCGAGGAGGAGGTCGCCGCCGCCCTCGGGCCCGGAGCCGCCGCCACCGCCGTCGCCGGTGAGCCGCGCGTGCAGCGCGTGGGCTGGGACATCGACGACGGGTATCGCGCCGGGAGCCGGCTCCTCGCCCGGTCGGACCGCCCGACGGCGATCCTGTGCGCGAACGACCGTGTGGCCGTGGGCGTGGCCCTCGCCGCGGCGGCCCTCGGTCTCGACGTCCCTCGCGACCTCACGCTCGTCGGCTACGACGACGAGGAACGCATCGCGGCGCGGATGGTGCCGCCGCTGACGACGGTGGCGCTGCCGCACGCCCGGATCGGCGCGACGGCGATGGGGCTGCTCCTCGACGCCGTGGAGGACGGCGCCGTGGCCGCGCTGGGCACCGCGGTGCTCGTGGCCTGCGAGCTCATGGAGCGGGAGTCGGTCGCGCCGCCGCCCCGGTGAGCGTCCAGGGCGGCCGCGACGATCAGGGCGTGCCGGGCAGGCCCAGCCGGTGGACGGTGAGCGGGGTGTCGGCGGTGACGGTCCAGCGCTCGCCGGCGGCTGGATACGCACGCACCGTGTGCGGGACGGGGCCGGCGAAGACCTCGACCACGCTCCCGTCGACGAGCAGCCGCCCGCCCGGCACGACGTCGCCAGTCCAGACGTCCCGGATCCCCGCTGGACCGTCGAGCGCCAGCCGCACCCGGCCGGCCGTGACCGCCTCGACCTCGAACGCCGGCACCTCGACGGCGACGCCGTCGTCCGCTCGTGCCTCGTGCAGCACCTCCCGCCGCAGCCCGGCCAGCTCGGTCGCGGGCCGCGACGCGGCCCGGTCGCCGTCGAGGTACAGCTCGCGGGGGAACGTCAGGGCGCCGGCCCACCCGGCGGCGTCGACCTCGTCCTGGTCGCGCGCCTCCCAGGTCCAGCCGAGGACGAGCACGCGGTCGGGCTCCGCCAGCGCCTGCGGGGCGTAGAAGTCGGGGCCGGTGTCGAGGCGCCCGCCCGAGGCGGCGACGAAGCGCGGCGCGCCGTCGCCCTCGACCCCGCCGGCCAGCTCCGACATGTCGAGGTCGCCCACCAGCGCCGCGACGCCCCGCAGCGTGTGCCCCTCGTCCCGGTGCCAGAGCGACACGACGAGGACCCACCGGCCGCCGATCTCCACCAGCTGCGGACACTCCCAGATGTCGGCCTCGGCCAGCGCGGCGGCCGTCGACCCGGGCGGACCCTCGACGAGGACGCCTCGGTACTCCCACGCGTGCAGGTCGTCGGCGAGGTAGACCAGCACGAGCGGGGTCCCGTCGTCGAGGCCGGCCCCCTGGACCGCCCACCGGTGCCCGCCGGCACGGAACAGGAACGGGTCGCGGACCTGGTCGATCCCGGCGACCGGCGGCATCCCCTCGACGGGGACGGTCTCCGGCTGCCACGCCGTCAGCCGCGGGTCGCGCGGGTCGGCGGCCGGGGCCAGCACGACCGCGGAGTCCGTCGGGGTGCTCTCGACCGCGGTGTAGACGAGGGTGGGTACGCCGTCGTCGACCGTCGCGACGCCGCTCCAGCAGCCGGCCGCGTCGGGGCCGCCGGGGCGCGGACGCAGCGCGACGGGCTGGTGCTCCCAGGTCAGCAGGTCGGTCGAGGTGGCGTGGCCCCAGCAGATCGCGTCGTGACGAGGGCGGTCGGGGTTGTGCTGGAAGAACACGTGGTACCGGTCGGCCGCCCGCAGCAGGCCGTTCGGGTCGTTGACCCACCCGTGGTCGGGGCGCAGGTGCAGCCGGGGGAACGCGTCGAGTCGGGTGGTGGCCGGAGGGGTCACTTGCTGGCTCCTGCGGTGAGGCCCTCGTGCAGCGGGCGCTGCCCGACAAGGAACACGACGAGGGCGGGGATCATGGACAGCACGACGCCGGCGAGCACCACGGAGATGCTTCCGGTGCCGAGGTTTCCCTGGAGGGTCACGAGGCCGAGCGGCAGCGTGAAGTTCTCCTCGCTGATCTCGAGGATCAGGGGCCGGAAGAACTCGTTCCAGTGGAAGTTGAAGGCGAGGATGCCGACGATCGCCATCCCGGGCAGGGCGAGCGGCGCATACACGGAGCGGAAGGTGCGCCACGGTCCGGCCCCGTCGAGCGCGGCGGCCTCACCCAGCTCGGGCGGCAGCCCGAGGAAGTACTGGCGCATGAGGAACGTGCCGAACGCGGTGGGGATGGCCGGCAGGATGAGCGCGAGCAGGGTGTCGGAGAGGTGCATCCCCCGGATCAGCATGAAGACCGGCACGATCGTCACCTGGACGGGCACCATCATCGTGGCGAGGACGAGGGAGAACCAGAGCCCGCGGCCACGGAACTGCAGGCGGGCGAAGGCGTACCCCGCCAGCGCTGCGGTGAGCATCTGACCGACGGCGACGAGCCCCGTGACCAGGGCGCTGTTCCACACCAAGCGGGTCATGTCGATGGTCCGGAACACCTCGGCGTACGCCGTGAGGTCGGGGTCGGTCGGCAGCAGCTTCGGCGGCAGGGTGAAGGACTCCGCGGGCTCGCGCAGCGAGGTCGAGAGCGTCCAGATCACGGGCCCGAGGGTGAGCGCGGCGGCGACGACGAGCACCACGACGCGCGTGACGGCGGACGCGGACGGCGCGGCCCGGCGACGACGCCGTGGTGGCACGGGGCCCGCGGGCCGTGGGGCGGTGGCCGGCGTCGTGCCGGCGGGGGCGGCGGTGGTCATGACGCGCTCCTCACTGGTAGAAGACGAAGCGGCGGGACAGGCGGAACTGGAGCGCGGTGACGGCCATGATGAGCGCCATCAGCACGACGCCGATGGCGGACGCGCGCCCGAACTCGAGCTGTCGGAACGCGGACTCGTAGATGACCATCACGGCGGTGCGCGTGGCGTCGCCCGGCCCGCCGCGGGTGAGCACGTAGGGCTGGTCGAAGACCTGCAGCGCGGAGATGATCGACATGACGCAGGCGACGAGCATCGTCGGCGAGATCAGGGGCAGCGTGATCGTGCGCAGCAGCCGGAGGCCGGTGGCACCGTCGAGGCTCGCTGCCTCGGTGACCTCCTTGGGGATCCCCGACAGGGCGCCCACGAACAGCAGGAACGTGAAGCCGAACTGCTGCCACACGTACACGAGGACGATGACGACCTGGGCGCCCAGGGCCGTCGTCAGCCAGGGCACGCCGGGGATCCCGACCAGGGACAGCAGCCAGTTCACGACGCCGAAGTCGTCGTTGAAGAGGTAGCGCATGACGATCGACACCGACGCGGCGGACAGGATGAGCGGGAAGAAGAACGTCGACCGGAAGAAGGTGCGCAGCCACACGGGCATGCGGCCGGCGAGCAGCACCGCCAGCAGCAGCGAGACCGCGATCTGGAGCGCGACCGCGACCACGACGAAGACGATCGTGTTGGTGAACGCCACGCGGACGGTCGGGTCGGTCACGATGCCGGCGAAGTTGTCGATACCGACGAACTCGGGAGCGGTGATGATGTCCCAGCGGAAGAAGGCCAGGCCGACCGAGGCGACGATCGGCAGCAGCGTGAAGATCCCGATGCCGAGCAGGGTCGGCAGCAGGAACCAGAACGCGACGCGGCGCTGCCGTCGGTGCTGGGCGCGGGCGAGCGTGTCGGTGGCGGTCATGCGGTCCTCCCGAGGGCGGTCGTCAGGTCGCGCTGGAGCTGGGCGAGCGCGGGCGCGACCCCCTGCGGGCCGCCCGAGACGGCGGCGGAGACGTTCTTGATGAGTGCCGTCTCGACGGCGGCCTGCTGCGGCGGCGCGGGGATGGGTCCGGTGGTCGGGAACCGGTCGAGGGTGTCGTAGAAGACCGACCAGTGCTCCGGGCCGGTGTCGCGGTACCGCTCGGCGTTCACCATCGACCGCCGGGCAGGCGTGGTCGACTGTCCGGGCAGCGCGAGCTCCATCGCGGGGCGTGTGGCGCAGAACTTGATCCACTCCCAGGCGGCGTCCTTGCGCGGAGAGGTGTTCATGATCGCGTACCCGGCGGAGCCGAACTGGTGCCGCTGGGTGCGCCACCGCGGGAAGTACTGGACGTCGAAGTCGTCCGCGCCCATCCCCGCCTCGTGCAGCCCCTGGACCCAGTAGCCCCCGGCGGGGGTGGTCCCGATGCGACCGCTCGCGAACAGGCCGACGAGGGCGTTGCCGCCGCCCTCCTCGGGCCGGGACCCGAGGTCGTCGGCCACGATCTGGCGCAGGAACTCGACGCTCTCGGCGACGCGCGGGTCGTCCGCGTTGGCGTGGAGCCAGCGGTACCCCCCTCCGCGGGCGACGGCGTCGTCGGGGTAGAACCTGTCCCAGAACCAGCCGCCGCCGGGGGCCTTCTCCTCCGTGAGGAAGCTCGTGTCGTTGACGTAGAGCCACGGGACCAGGCCGCCGAACAGCCGGTTGGTCCAGAAGTAGGGCACGAAGCCGCCCCCGCGTGCGTCGCGCATCGCGCGCAGCATGCCGCGGAAGTCCTCGTGGTCCCAGTCGTGGGCGGGGCGCTCCAACCCGGCCTCCGCGAGCGCCGAGGAGTTCAGGTACATGTTGGCCGCGTTGAAGTCGACCGGGAGCTGGAACAGGCTGCCCTCGTACATGAACGACTCGACGAGGCTGGGATGGACGTCGTCGAAGTACTCCTGAAGATCGGCGGCGTCGCGCGTGACGTAGTCGTCCAGGGGCTCGGCCAGACGGGAGGCGAAGAGCTGGGCACCCTCCGTCGCCACGTTGACCACGTCCGGCGGCGTGCCGGCCGCGATCATCGTGAGGATCTTCGAGAAGAAGTCGCCCCAGTCCGCGCCCTGGATCGCCTGGATGTGCACGGGGATGTCGGGGTGTTCCTCGGCGAACGCCGCGACCAGCGATGCTCGGGAGGCGGCGTCCTGCGAGGTCCCCAGGATGGCGACCGTCAGGACGTCGCTGCCGCGCCCGGGGATGTCGGTGCCGGTCAGCCGTGGCCAGGACAGGCCGACGGCCGTGGCTCCCGCCAGGCCGAGGACTCCGATCGCGGATCGTCGGGTCAGCTCGCGGTCGAACAGGTGGTGCGGTGGCATCGTCGTCACTCCTCACACGTGTTAGGTCCTCACACGTGTGAGGACTATGCTCCGGCATGCTCGCTCTGTCAAGAGCGATCAGATGCTCCTCAACCCGCTGACCCGTGGTCGGCGGCGGGCGCCGCGCAGGTTGGAGTGTGCAACGTCGGCGAATCCACCAGGGCCAGACCCCGCGCGAGTGAGTTGCGCCCCAAGCTGCCAGGGGGCGATCGGTGAGTCGATCGGTACGATGACGCTACGGTCACGCACGATGCAAGGATCGCTCCAGTTGCGATTCAGGCTCCACGAGTTGCGAATCGTTGGCACACTGGTGGCCTACGGCAGGTCCAGAGGCATCGTTGATGCTGGTCAGGGCGGCGGAGTCGCTGCTTCGAAAACCCAGCATTCCCGACCGTGAGCAGAGGCCCGCGAGGATGCGGCGGGTTCCTCGGCAGTTGAGTCCAGCCTGCGAGGGGGTGGGCGAGGCGTGCCGGGCGCGTCGGTGCCGTCCGTGGGCACTTCACCTAGACTCTGAGTGCAGTCAGCACGACTCCACTCCGACGCGAGTCCTTCAGGTGGGAAGGGGTGGACAGGCCATAAACCGTCCAGAAACCCTCGGCCGCAGTCGGTCCCGGCTGGCCCGGATCGGTTGGCTGCAAGACCAAGAAGATGCAGGTCATCGGCACTTTTCGGCTCATGTGAGCGTGCAGTCGGACCAGGTCGGACCGGGCCCGATCTCTCCAGGGGGTCGCAGGTTCAAATCCTGTCAGCCCGACCATGTGATGTATCAGGACATCGGAAAGACCCGGACCTACGAGAGTGGGTCCGGGTCTTTCGTGGTTTCCACGCCCAGTCTCGGACCTTCTCGGTCGCGGACCCCACGTTCTCATCCTTGGCACGGGAGCGGTGATGCACCGATGCGCAGAGTCGCCGGGTGCCCAGGCGACCGGGTGCGCCGCGGGTGACGATGGCAGCGAGCGGGGCGCCACCCGACGAGCGTGGGGCACGACCGGCGCGTCGCGGACGAGTCCCACGACGACGGGAGATCCTCCATGTGCACGGGAATCCGGTTCTCGGACGGCCACGGCAGCGTCTACCTGGCACGGAACCTCGACTGGACCAGCGGCTACGGGCAGCAGGTGGTGATGACACCCACCGGGTTCGCGCCACGCTCGCCGTTCGGTGCGGTCCCCGACATCAAGCACGCGACCATCGGCATGGGCATCGTGGAGGAGTCCACGCCGCTCTACTTCGACTGCGGGAACGACGCCGGGCTGGCGGTCGCCGGGCTCAACTTCCCGGGGTACGCCCGGTACGCCACCGGACCGGTCGACGGCGCGGTCAACGTGGCGGCGTTCGAGCTCCCGCTGTGGGTGTGCTCGCAGTTCGCGAGCGTGGAGGAGGTCGAGGCGGCACTGCAGGACGTGGTGATCGTCGACCGGCCGATCAACGACAAGTACCCCAGCTCGCTGCTCCACTGGATCATCGCCGACGGCACGCGCGCGATCGTGGTGGAGCACACGGCCGACGGCATGCACGTGTTCGACGACGACGTCGACGTCCTGACGAACCAGCCCGGGTTCGCCTGGCACCACGAGAACCTGCGCAACTACCTCAACACCTCGCCGGAGTTTCCCCAGGAGGTCGCCCTGGGGAGGGCGCGGCTCGGCCCGTTCGGCTCGGGGGCGTACATGCACGGGATCCCCGGCGACTACTACTCCCCGTCCCGGTTCGTCCGCGCGGCCTACGTCAACGCGCACTACCCCACGAAGGACACGGAGGAGGAGAACGTCAGCCGCGCCTTCCACACGTTGCAGCAGGTCGCGATGGTCGACGGGTGCGCCGCGATGGGGTCGGGGGAGTTCGAGGTCACCGTCTACACCGGGCTCTTCTCGTCCCGGACGGCGACCTACTACTGGAACACGTACGACGACCCGGCCATCCGCAGCGTGGCGATGGCGGAGCACCCGACCGATGGCACGGAGCTCGTCCGCGCCTAGCTGTACCCGGTCACGACGTTGGTTGCAGGCGGCTGATCGGCGGCAGGCCGTCGAGGGCTTGGTGGCGACGTCGGGTGTTGTAGTACTCGATCCAGGGTGCCAGTGCCGCGGCTCGTTCGGCGTTCGACGTAAAGACCTGCCGGTAGGCCCACTCGGTGGCCAGGGTGCGGTTGAGGCGTTCGACCTTGCCGTTCTGCCAGGTGCAGTGCGGCCGGATGAACTTCTGCCGGATGTCGTGAGCAGCGCAGACCCGGCGCAGTGACCAGCGGTAGGCCCACGCGTTATCCGTCATGAGGCGTTCGATCCGGGTGATGCCGCGGGTAGCGAAGTAGCCGATCGCGCGTTCAAGGAACGCGGCGCAGGTGGGCCCCTTCTCGTCGGACAGGATCTCCGAGTAGGCCAGGTGGGAGTGGTCGTCCACCAGGGAGTGGACGTAGTCGTAGCCGATCTTGTCCGTCCGGCTGCGGGTCTTCTCGCGGTTCTCGCGGCCGTGGGCACGCCAGCCGCCACCGTCGGGAATGCGGCCGAGTTTCTTGACGTCCATGTGGACCAGCTCGCCGGGTCGGTCGCGTTCGTAACGGGTCGTGGTCGTCCTGGAGGCGCGCAGGCGTTCACCGGTCATCGGGTCCAGGTCGGCCAGGTGCGGCAGGTGGTGACGGGCCAGGACTCGCGAGACCGTCCGGGCCGGCACGCCGAGCTCGGCCGCGATCCAGTCCCGTCCGCGTCGCTCGCGCGTGCGCACCGTGACGATCTGCGCCTCGACCTCAGTCGGCGTTCTGGTCGGGCAGTGGTGCGGGCGTGAGGACCGGTCGGCCAGGCCGGCCTCGCCCTCGGTGGCGAACCGGACCAGCCAGTAGCGCACCGTCTTGCGTGAGATGCCAATCGCCGCGGCGATGTGGGCTTGCTTCCAGCCATCACGGCGACGTTTGACGATCAGCTTCCCGCCGCGTGGACGGTGAGGCGGGCGTTAGCGTGGGACACGAGGACCTCCGGGTGGTGAAGACTTCGACATCTCCACTAAGCCCGGGGGTCCTCCCTCACGCCAACAAGAACGGCACCAACGTCCTGGCCGGGTACACCTAGCCGGGCGAGCAGCGGGCCTTGCCGCGCGCGGTGCTCAGCCTCGAGGTCGATGCCGAGGTGCCGACGGCGATCGAGGTCGGCGATCTGCTCGTCGCGACGACGGAGCGGTTCGTCGGGCCGACGAAGACCAAGGTCCGGCGCCGGGACGCGGTCGACGGCGTGCGGCACGCGGGCGGCACCGTGCACGTGAGCGTCAGCACCCGCCCGATGGTGTGCGGGATGACGTTCCCCGCCGAGACGGCCGAGGTCGGACGGGCCGCCGTCGACTGGGCCGCGACCAAGGACCGGTCCAGCGCTCAAGAGCTCGCCTCCTACGTGGCGTCCGTCCGCGATCAGATGCATCAGGTGCAGGCCGCGACGGTGGCCGCTGCCGCCCACGCCGGCCCGCCGAAGATGCCGCGCAAGGTCACGGGTGGACGGCGCGGACCGTCTCCATCGTCCGCGCCTCGGCGACCCGACGTGGGTGGTCAGTCCATGAGGTCGGCGGGCCGGCCGGAGGGCCGTGAGGTCGACGCGCCGGGGAAGTCCCGGTTCTTGAGGGCCCCTCGGACGACCGCTACTGTCCTGGATGCTTGCTGGACGTCTGCACGATTCACACTCGAGAATCGAGGGTTCAGAAATGGGAAGACGGCTTTCGGAACGTTGTCCTGGTAGCACCGCCCCGAGGCGGAGGTCGCGACGAGCGATCCCCCTCGTCCTGGCACCGGCACTCTCGTTGCCGCTGGTCCTCATCGCAGCCTCACCATCGAGCGCGCAGACGTCATCCGACGACTGCGCGCAGTTTTCTTATCCGGGGGACCCCGCCTTCGTCGCGGCGAGCCCGGACGAGGTCGACGCCGCGCGGGCCAGCTGGGAGACGCCGGAGTACGGCTTCTTCACCGGCCACAACCCGGCGTCGCCCGGCACGGCCATCGACGCCCCGTGGCAGATGGCCGCGGTGAACGCGTCCAGCGCCTACGCCCTGGGGTACTGCGGGCAGGGCGTCACGCTCGGGATGATGGACTCCGGCTACCGGACGACGCACAAGGCGTTCCAGACCCCCCTGATCCAGCCGGTGACGGGGACCGGCGTCTACGGGACGTCCGGGTTCGGGTACCGCGGCCTGAACCCGTCGAACCCGTTCCACGCGGGCGAGCCGTTCACCGTGGCCGGCGACCAGGCGAACCCGAGCGACTACTCGCACGGGACCGGCATGCTGGGGGTCACCTCCGGCCTGCGCGACGGGAAGGAGCAGCACGGCATCTCCTTCGGGTCGACGATGGCGGTGGCCAAGACGGGTGGGTCCGACAGCCAGTCCCACGGTCCCTTCCACGACTACGTCTACTGGTCGACGGCGAACAAGGCGCTGGTCGACGCGGGCGCGGAGGTCATCAACAGCAGCTGGGGCTCCTACGTCCAGACCATCGACCGGACCCGCTACGACGGGCTGGGGAACGACCTGGGTGTCGACGGGAACCTCGCCCACGCCTACCAGGTGAGCGGCAAGGACAGCGTCAACCCCACGGCGATGAGGACGGTGCTCCCGAACGAGTACCAGAAGGACCTCGAGTACCAGTACTTCCTGTTCAAGAAGAGCTACTCGAAGGACGGGATCCAGTACAACCCCGACCACCCCGGACAGTCCTTCATGGACGCCATCTGGGACGCCATCAAGGACAGCGGCACCGTGAACGTGAGGTCGGCGGGCAACAACGACTGGAGCAACCCGTTCTACCGCCCGGCGTACCCGTTCTTCACCCCCGCCGCGGAGAAGCAGTGGGTGGCGGTCGGCGGGGTCCAGGCGCCCACGGAGGCCAACCCCGAGTACACGAAGCAGTACGGGTTCAACGAGGCGGGGCTCGCCAAGTGGTGGTCCGTCTCGACACCGTCGAACAGCGTCCGGACCACGAGCAGCGCCGGGGACACGAACTACTCGAACTCGAGCGGCACCTCGCCGGCCACCCCGGTGGCGACCGGGGTGATGGGCGTGCTGCTCTCCCGCTTCCCGGACATGGACCCCATGCAGGTGCGCGACGTCATGCTCACCACGGCGAACAACAGGATGACGGACGGCACGCGGTTCCTCGGCACGGGGCAGACGTCGCCCACCGGGGAGTCCATCGCCTGGACCGCGCCCGACGGGCTGCCGGACGACCGGTGGGGCTGGGGGATCCCCGACCTGGCCAAGGGCATCCAGGGACCGGGCCAGCTCCTCGGCCCCCTGACCTACACCCAGGACGAGGCGCCGCTGGACGTCTGGTCGAACGACATCGGCCAGCGGGCGATCACGGAGCGGGAGCGGGAGGACCGGGCGTGGCTGGCGGGCTACGAGAAGGAGGGCATCTCCTTCGCCGGGGAGTTCGGCCCCAACGTCCTCAAGGCGGACGGCTCGCTCGACGAGCAGGCGTTCGTCGTCCAGGGCCTCCTGAACGACCCGGCGGTCCAGGCCGTCACGAACGGTCACCCTGAGATGTACGACAAGATCAGCCACGCGGACGCCGTCGCGTGGCGCACGGAATGGATGGACGCTCGTGCGGCCTCTATCCGGCACAAGATCGCCGACGGCCTCTACGAGGCCTCGCTGACCAAGCGCGGCGCCGGGACGCTGATCCTGACCGGCGACGACACGTACCGGGGCGGGACGACGGTCGACGGAGGCACGCTCGCCGTCGCGGGCACGCACGCCGGCTCGGTCGACGTCGAGCGCGGCACTCTCGGCGGCAGCGGTGCCGTGGCCGGCAGCGTCGAGGTCGGCTCGGGCGTGCTGAAGCCGGGCCTGTCCGCCGCGGAGGCCGAGAGGGCGAAGTCCGTGAGCGACGCCGACGTCGCCACCGGCGACGTCCTCGAGGTCGGCGGTGACGTGACCGTGAGCAGGTCGGGTCGGGTGGCCATCACCGTCTCCGGCGACGACGAGCACACGAGCGTGCGGGCCGGCGGCGACCTCGTCCTCGACGGCGAGCTCGAGCTGGACGTCCGTGGGCGCCTCACTCCGGGCACCGTGCTGACGGTCATGAGCGGCGATTCGGTCCGCGGCAGGTTCCACGCGTTGCCGCAGGGGCGGGTCCTGAACGCGGGCGGCCACCTGTTCCGCGTGTCGTACCAGGGTGGTGACGTGACGCTGACGGTCCTCCGGTCGTTGCCCCACCAGGGTCGATAGGCAGGACCTGCCACGGCGGGGCGAGTGCGACGTCCGTTCGTCGCCAGACCCCGGACGACGGTGCGGCAAGAGTGGGTGGGCCGGCGAGACCGCCGGCCCACCCACTTTCAGGAGGACGCATGACATCCGTCGCACTGGTCACCGGAGGGACGCGCGGGCTCGGGCGCGCCGTCGTCGAGGCGCTCGCCACGCACGGGGCGGCCGTCCTGCTGGCCGGTCGGGACGCCGACGCCGTCTGCCGGGAGGTCGCGACGCTGCGCGCTCGCGGTCTCGACGTCACGGGGGTCACGCTCGACGTGGACGACCCGGCGAGCGTGCGGGCTGCCGCCGCCGAGGTCGCGGAGCGCTTCGACCGCCTCGACGTCCTGGTCAACAACGCCGGGATCCTTCCCGAGGCGAGCGTCGCCCCGACGCCGGACGGCCCGCGGTTCGCCGACGTCCGCGTCCTCGAGCAGACGTTCCGGACCAACGTCTTCGGTCCCGTGGCCGGTGTCGTGCCCTGGTGATCCGGCGCGGGGTCGGGCCAACGGCTCAGTCGCGGCCGGACTCCACCCACCAGATGCGGTGGTGCAGGGCGCGACGGGGCACCTCGAGGAGGTCGGCCGCGCCCTGCACCGCCGCCTCGGCGCGCCTCGTGCTCACCGGCCGGGAGGCACCGACGGCGCGGGTGACCCAGCGCAGCACGGTGGCGTCGCCGGCGCCCTGGGCCCCGACGTTCATCTGCAGGTACTCCCACGACAGCGGCCCGTTCCCGCGGACCGAGACCCACGTGGTGCGGGCGGCGGCGAGGGTGCTCGGCGACGCGTCGCGCAGGTCGGTGGCCGTGTCGACGCCGACGCGTCCGAGCGCGGCCACGGCGTCGGCGAGGGCCACCGACCGCAGCAGCGGCGGTCGCACCCCGGGCGCCTTCGCGTTGTTGAACAGCGCGACGGCAGCTGCCGCGGGGCCGCCCGCGCTCGCCACGGCGGCCAGGAGGTCGCTCCCGGAGTCCCGGTACGGGTCGGCGCCCTGGGAGCGGCGGAGCGACCGGTAGGTGTCGAGGACGGTGGCGACGGCCGCCTGCCGCGCCCGCAGGGAGTAGACGGCGTCGATCGCCGACAGCGCGAGGGAGTGCGGGTAGCCGCCCGGCTCGGCCCACGCCTGCGGCAGCCCGAGGGTGGCCAGGGCCTGGTCCCGGACGGCGGTCGCATCGTCGGTCGCGTCGTCGGTCAGCGTGTCGGTCATGACCAGAACGTAGCGGGCGGGTCGTCCCGTCGTGCCGCAGGGCGGCGCTCATGATCCGATCCACGCGCTGGTCGCCCCGGCGATCAGTGGCGTGAGGACGATGACGGCGCGCTGGAGCTCGCCGAAGAGGCCCAGGTCCGCCCCGGTGGCGAGGTCGAGCTCCTTGCGCCGAGCGAGCGTGCTGGCGATGTCGTCGGCCCGCTCCAGACCGTCGAGCGGGTAGAGGCGATCGGCGAGACCTCGGCCTCGTCGGTCGAGCGCCGCTGTCGTCGGCGCGACGACCATCGCGACCGCCACGGTCCCCGCGATCCCTGCACCCAGGACCCGGAGGTCCCACCCGGACGTCGGATCGGTCCGGTTCAGGTGGGCGCCCAGGGCGATCGTCAGCAGCGCGATCTCGGCCCCGGCCCCCGCGACGGCACCGCGCACGGCGCGGCGATCGTCGATCAGTCGCGCGAGCCGGGTCCCGGCCGGGTTCCCGTGGTCCGCCGGGTCGTGGCGCAGCGCATCGAGCAGGCCGGCGGTGGGCGCGATGCCGAGGTACGCGACGAGCGTGATGGCGGGGCCGACCCAGTTGCCGCCCGTGATCAGGTCGTGGGCGATCCACACGACCATCACGAGGACCGCGCACCCGAGGAGCGCCGCGGGCCAGCTCGTCAACGCACGACGGACGTTCCGGGCGTCGGCCGGGAGCGCTGCCCACCGGCGGGCGCCGAGGGCCCAGACGACCCCGGCCGAGGTGCACGCAGCGATCGCCCACGCGGCCCAGACCTGGTCCGCCAGGGTGCTCAGCCCGCCGGGTTCGAGCAGGGCGAGGACGATGCCGACGGCGACCCCGCCCGCCATGACCAGGGTGTCGCGGGGGCGGGCCTCAGGGGATCGCCTCGAGCTCACCCGCCGCCGCCTGACGCAGGCACCGGGACGGCGACGGCCGGATCGCCGAGGACGACGGTGCTGGCGCGGTCGTGGGCGGTCACCCGGCTGTAGACCATGAGGTCGAGGCTGGCCCGGGCGCCGGCGCCGAACGTGGTCTGGTTCTCCCGCTCGGCGGCCTGGTAGCCCTGCAGCAGCGCGCCGATGGGGCGGTACCAGGGCTCCATCGCATAGCCGATCGGCCGCCCCAGGAACAGTCGTTCGTACAGCGCGGCCCGCAGCTGCGACGTCAGCGGCTGCACGTTGGGCGGGAACGCGAGCGTCCAGTCGAGGGTGGGCTCGACGTGCCCGACGAAAGCGCGCAGCGGCTTCTCCGCCCCGAGGAGGGCGCGCGGCAGGGGCGACGTCACCGCGCCCAGCGCGGCGATGCGGGCGAACGTGGCGGCGAGGTCGCCGGTGAACAGCCGGTCGTAGGCCGAGGGGCTGTCGGCGCCGGCCGAGCAGCAGGCCTGCGCGAACCAGATCGCGCCGTCGGGCTCCCACGACCGCAGCAGGGCGTCGGGGTCGAGCAGGGCGTGCTGCTGGTCCACGGGCTTGCCGAGGTCGGCGCCCATCGCGGCCAGGTCGCCGAGCGGCCCGGTCTGGCCGTGGCTGCTGGTGACGACGACGGCCGGGCGGTGCGCGGCGAGCGCCGCGGTGAGCCCGTCGACGGTGGCCGGGGCAGCGCGGCCGTCGAGGAACGTGGGGGCGAGCTCGGCGTCCTCGCCCATCGCCCGCGCGAGCGGCTCGGCGACGACGTCGCGCATGAGGGTGGTGATCTCGCCGAGCTGGTGGTCCACGGCCCACACGACGGGCGACGACCATCGCGCCCCGGAGCCGCGCCAGTCGTCCAGGACGGCGTCGACGTAGCGGGTGAGCGCCGGCCCGTCGAGGTCGAGCCGCCCGACGTACCGGACGGGGTTGAGGATGTACTGCACGCTCCAGGGGACCTCGGCGGGGGAGCCGTAGATCAGCAGGAACGCGGGCAGCTCGCCGGCGTCCGCGCCGGCGGGCGACGCCGGGAGGAACGGCTGGGTGCCCGCGGCGTGGTCGATCAGCGTCCAGCTCGCGTACGCGCCGCCCGGCCGGTAGCGGAAGATGCGCCCGCCCCGGGCCTCCACCAGGCGGTGCACGTCGGCGGGCAGGTCCGCGCCGGCGACGAGGTCCGCCTGCGAGCGCCCCTCGGGCTCGCGGGCCACCAGCCCCCACCCGACGTCGGGGTGTCGCCAGTCCCACGGGTCCGCGGGCGCGGGCCGCGCCGTCCGCTCGGCGAACGCGAACGGGCCTCCGAGCCACGCCCGCACGTCCGCGGCGAACGCGCCGGTGACCGGGCCGGCGCCCGACCACGCGTCCACGGACACCCCGACGTCGGGCCCGACGTGCGGCGCGGCGCTCACGGCGCGTCCCCGAGGACGTCGGGGGCCACGCCCAGCCGCGCGGCGAGCTCCCGGATCCGGGCGGCGGCCTCGCCGCGGAACGTCCCGCCCTGGTCCGGCGGCAGCGACTCGAGCACGAACTGCAGGGCCGCGACCTCGAGCCGGCTCGCGCGGGCGTCGGTCGTGTCGACCGCACCAGCGACGGCTGCTCCGGCGGGTCCTCCGACGGCGGGTCCGCCGGCCGCCTCGTCGGCGGCTTCTCCGGCGGCGACGTCGGCGGTCGTGTCGGGCGGCGGGGCCACCTGGAGCTGGAACTCGTCCCAGCGCAGGTAGAGGGCCGGGAGGGTCCACTCGCGCAGGCCGTCGCGCGCCCGCGCGGGCGTGGTGCCCTGCGCCAGCCCGTCGACCACGCGGTTCCGGGCGAGCACGGTCAGCGCCGCCCAGTCCAGCGGTCGCGGCTGGTCGTCGGCGGCGTCGATCCGGGCGCCGAGCTCGTCGACCAGCGCGCCGTACAGGCCGCTGGTGAGCAGCCGCGCCAGCTCGCCGCGGATCGGTTCCCGCATCCCGATGACGGCGTGCGACCGGCCCTTGCTCACGAGCTCTCGGGCCATGGACGTCAGGCCGGCCGCGCCCGCCGCGGCACCCTCGCAGCAGTTCAGCACCACGAGCCAGAACCCGCCCCGGTTGGCGCGCGTCAGCTGGGCCAGCTGCTCCTTGTCGAGCACGAGGCCGGTGCCCGGGTTCTCGACGCCCCAGTCGTTCTTCAGCGCGAGGCGCACGGTGCCGTCGGCGGACCCGTGGCAGAACAGGTGCAGCACGTGCGGGCGGAAGTCCTGCACGATGCCGCGCAGCTCGTGGAAGTCGGGCGGGACGAGCTTGACGTCCGCGACCTCGGGCGCGGTGCCGGCCTGGACCTCCGCCAGGAGCGGTGCGGCGAGAGCTTCCTCCCCGAGCACGACCAGCAGGCTCACCCGGCCGGGGCCGGCGGCCTGGGCGGCGTGGCGCAGCTCCGCCAGCTCGCCCGCGGCGGTGAGGCCCAGGCACGACAGCACCGCCACCACCCGCAGGGGCGGCTCGAACGGGTAGAGCGGTACGCGCGGCTCCGCGGTGCGCACCACGCGGGCGAGCGCGTACTTGGGCTCCAAGGCCAGGAACGGGCCCTCGTCCGGGAAACGCAGCGCCTCCCAGGGCACCCCTTCCGCGCCGCTGAGGGGCAGGACGTCGGCGTAGACCGGCACGCGGTCGTCGGTGCTGCGCATCGCCACGGTGAACGACGTGCCGAGCTCCTTGTGGGCGGCGAGGGAGCGGTAGAGCTCGGCGCCGAGGTGGGCGTTCACCTCCGGGTCGGCCGCGTACGCCCCCGTCTCGGTCGACCACGTGAAGCGCTCGTCCACGGCCGCGTCGTCGACCGGCTCGACGAGGTGCACGTGCGGCACGAGGCCGTGGTCGCCGTTCGCAGGGACGATCTGGAAGACGACGCGGGTCATGGCCGGCCTCCGTCCTGCGGTGCGGCGTCGGTGGCTGGGGCGGGCGGGGAGTCGTCGCTCGCGGGGTACTCCTGCCGCACGCTGTGCTCCAGCAGCTGGGACACGCGCTCCAACGCCGCCGTGGCGGCGTCGTCGACGGGCCGGTCGACGGCGCCCGGCAGCCACGTCATCTGGAGCTGCTCGATGCTGCGGGCCGCGGACGCGACCCACGCCTCCTGCTCCACGTGGGTGGCGGCCCGCCGCGTGGACTCCTGGAGGAAGGCGGAGCGGCCGTCGCGCAGCAGCCGCATCTCCGCGGTCCACCTCTGCCGCTCCGGCTCGACGTCCGGCGGGATCGTCCCGGGAGGCTCGACGAACAGCGGGTGCACCCAGGACGTCAGCGCGGGCACGGTGCGGCCGAGCCGCTCGGGGCGCGCGAAGATCGTGTGCAGCGCGGCGCCGATCTGCTCCGCGGCGGGGTCGGCCGCCAGGTCGTGCACGGTGGTCAGGCCGGGTCGCACGCCGGCGAGCTCGTCGGCGAGCTCGCGCAGGCCGGCCGTGCTCGGGTTGCCCGGCGGAGCCGAGAACGTGACGGCCACCGCGCCCACGCGGGTGAGCACCTCGACCAGCTCGGTGGGCTCGACGAAGGCGGGGATCTCGCCGGTCGTGGTGGGGCGCAGCGCGAACGCGCCGTGCCCGTCCGCGAGGTGGCCGTGCACGACGAGGTGCAGGACGTCGACGCGGTGGCCGTCCAGCTCCTCGAGCAGCCACGTGAACCACGGGGCGGAGACCACGGGCCCGTGGCGCCGGGCGCGGGGGCCCGCGCCCGAGGCCGGCGGGGCGTGCACGTCGACGTCGGCCCCGGCGGCGTCGAGCGGCTCGACGGCGGCCCGCGTCGCGGCCGCCCACCCGGCGTCGGTGAAGACGTGGACCCGCACGCCCGGGGTGTGGGCCACGTACTGGCCCGCCAGGCGGGCCACGAGGGCGGCCGGGTCGTCGCCCCCGCCCGGCGGCAGGCTGCAGCAGAGCGCGACGTCGAGGTGCGGTCCGGGACGCTCGGCGCGCACCGGGTGGAACGGCAGGCGGAACACGGGCCGGCCCAGCGGGGCGAGCAGGCGTTCCCACGGCAGCACGTGCAGCTGGCCGCGCGGGACGGGGATCTCCAGCCACAGCACGTCGTGCGGGGAGATCGGGGACTCGTCGAGGTCGGCCACCGCGGTCCGCAGCCGCGCCAGGACCGCGTCCGGCACGGTGAGGGACGCGTCGTCCACCCGGCCGGCGACGGACGGCGGCAGGCCGAGCTCGCCGAGGGGGCAGCGCGCCACCTCGAGCAGGCGTTCTCGGCCGCGCACGACGGAGAACAGCGCGTGGGACGCGTCGTGGTCGAGGTGGATCCGGAGCGTCGGCAGGCCGATCTCCGACCGCAGCGCCATCGCCATCGCCGGCCTCCTCATGCACCCGCCGGGGCACGGACCTGGCTCAGCAGCGCCCATGCCGTCTGGACCGACTCGACCTCGCCGTGGCCCGGGATGCACCAGGTGCCGTCCACGCCGACGATCTCGTGCGGCGGTCCCGCGTACCCGGCGCCGAAGGGGTAGCGACCGCCGACGTCGGGCATCGGCGCGAGCGTGGTGGCCTCGGCGCCGAGGCCCTGCGGGCCGAAGCCGCCCAGGGCGGCGAACCGTGACGGCGGCCGGCCTGCGATCTCCGCCTCCCCGAGGTCGGACGCGCGCCGCATCGCGAGGTGGAACACGCGCGTCAGCGGCATGTCGTGGGCCGAGAAGGTGCTGAGGACCGGGAGGCGCACCCGGTCGAGCGCGACGCGGTACCCGCCCGGGTGCCCACCGACGTCCGGCGCGAACGCCCAGGCGGACAGCGCGGGCTGCAGCAGCAGCACCGAGTCGACGTCGCGGCTCGGGGCCGTCCCGTGGGCGACGGCGGAGAGCATCACCCGGCACCCGTACGAGTGCCCGACGAGGTGCAGCCGGGCTCCGGAGCTGTCGGAGAGCCGGCGCACGGCGTCCGCGACCCCGGCGCTGCCCACCCGGCCGGCGCGGTCCTTCATCTGCCGCACCGTGGCGAGGCGGACACCCCCGCGCAGCAGCTCCAGCGGGTTGAGGAGACCGGCCGCCTGCGGTCCCGCGGCGACCTGACCGGCCCCCTCGTCGATGATGCCGCCGGGCTTCACGGCCGCGGGCGCGAGGCGACGGCGCGCGTCGGCCCACAGCGCGAGCAGCTCGGCGCCGTCGGCGGGCACCTGGTCGTTGTCGTTGTCGTCGTCGGTGTCGGTGGCGGTGTCGCCGCCGGCCGCGTCGTCGTCCCCGTCCCCGTCCCGCGGCAGGG
This sequence comes from Isoptericola sp. NPDC060185, assembly GCF_042728595.1. NCBI lineage: Bacteria > Bacillati > Actinomycetota > Actinomycetes > Micrococcales > Promicromonosporaceae > Isoptericola > Isoptericola sp. NPDC060185. Next base: position 79,224 of record NZ_JBHWYY010000013.1, read on the forward strand.
AGGCGAGGATCTCCGCGGCACGCATGCAGCCCGACTCGCCGGCGCCCGGGTCGGCCAGGACGGCCCGCAGCTCCGCGCTCTGCTCGGGGCCGAGGTCGTCGTCGAGCGCCGCGAGCTCCGGCGCCAGCTCGCCGGCGAGCCCGTCGCCGCCCCCGGCGATGTCCGGGCCGCGCTCCCACGGCATGACCAGCGCGGTGCTGGGCCAGTGCACACCGGCGTACACGGGCCGGTAGGGGCGGTCGCGCGGCGGCCCCTGCGAGCGCACGACGTCGTCGAGGCGGTCGAAGAACCGGTCGTAGCGCGAGGTCGCGGCCGCCCAGTCGTTGTTCCACCCGTGGGAGACGAGCACGACGTCCGTGGCGTCGGCCGCGTCGTGCACGAGGGCGTCCAGGGAGCGCGGTGAGGTCAGCCGACCTGCGGAGTCGAACTGGAGGATGTAGACGGGCACCGGCCCCGTGGGGGTCTGGCGCACCTGCCACGGCACGTTCTCGGCCACGACCTCACACCTCCTCGAAGGCGGCGAGGAGCCGCACGCTCGCCGCCACGGTGCCCTCGTTCGTCACCTTGAACACCTGCGGCCCGTCGGTCACGAGTCGCCCGAGCACGTCGGCGTTGGCGAGGACGAACGTGCCGTCGACGGCGACCGGGTCGCCGTCGGTGGTGTCGTGCGCCGGGACGACGGTGACGGACGCCCCCTTGCCCGTGGCCGCCTCCGTCGCGGCGACCGCGAGCAGGGTGAGGGCGACGTCGTCGGGCACCAGCGGGATCTCCGCGGTGTCGCCGGCCTGGCCCTGCGGCGCGAGGACGGCGTCGGAGACCACGTAGCTGTCCGGCGCGAGCGTGAGGCCCACCGGCAGCACCGGCCCGCCGGCGACGCTGACGCTGGCGCTGAGCGAGATCTGCACCATGGTGACCTCCAGGGAGCGGTGCGGCACGGGCCCGGGCAGGCCGGGACCTCGACCCGACCAGCGTCGCGGGCGCTCGTCACCGGGCGGTCACCACGACGTCACGGAGACGTTCGGGCACGTCGCGCCTGCCGCGGCAGGACCCGCGGCCCCGCGTGACGGGCCCGTGACGGCCGGTTGACGTCCCCGGGCGATGCTCGCAGTGGCCTGGACCGTCGAAGGAGCCGTCATGAGCATCGCCACCAGCTACCCGGGCGTGTACGTCACCGAGGTACCCAGCGGGAACCGCACCGTCACGGGCGTGGCGACGTCGATCACGGCGTTCGTCGGGGTCGCGCGCCGCGGCCCGGTGGACGTGCCGGTCCCGATCAGCAACTTCTCCGAGTTCGAGCGCGCCTTCGGCGGCCTCGTGCGCACCAGCGGCCTCGGGTACGCCGTCCGGGACTTCTACCTCAACGGCGGCGGCCCGGCCCTCGTCGTGCGGGTGGCGCACCTGGACGACGCCGACGCCGACCTGCAGGCGACGGCGGCCCGGCTCGCGGTGGGCGGCCTCACCCTCGAGGCGATCGGCCCCGGCGCCTGGGCGAACGGCCTGGAGGCGACGGTCGAGCACCCCGCGGACCCCGACGCGACCGACATCGCCGCCGGCCAGGGCGTCGAGGCGGACGACCTGTTCACCCTCACCCTGCGCCTGGGCGACGAGGTCGAGGTGTACCGCAACGTCACCGTCGTGGACGGTCCGGCGCGCGTCACCCACCTGCTCGCGTCCTCGCGCCTGGTCCGGGCCACGGGAAGCGCGCCGACGACACGGCCCGCGGCCAGCGGCGTCGACGCGGACGGCGCCCTCGTGCCGGTCACCGTCGCGACGGCCGACCAGGGCTCCGACGGCGGGCCCGTCGGCGCGGACGACTACACGGGCGGCGGCCGCGGGCTCCTGGCGCTGGAGACCGTGGACCTCGTCAACATCCTCGTGGTGCCGCCGCCCACCCCCGCCGGGGAGCTCGACGCGTCCGTCTGGCCGGTGGCCGCCGACCTCGCCCGCAGGCGCCGCGCCTTCCTCGTGATCGACCCGCCCCCGGGCCTCGCGCTCGACGACGTGGGCACGTTCGTCACGGACGCGGCGGTCACGGGCGAGAACGCCCGCTACGCCGCGCTGTACTACCCGCGGGTGCGGCACGCGGACCCGCTGCGCGGCGGCCAGCTCGACACGTTCGCCCCCGGGGGCGCCGTCGCCGGCGTCTTCGCCCGCACGGACGGCGGCCGGGGCGTGTGGAAGGCGCCCGCCGGCCTGGAGGCGGCCCTCACGGGGGTCGTCGGGCTGGAGCAGGACCTCACCAACGACGCGAACGGGCGCATCAACCCCGTGGGCGTCAACGCGCTGCGCACCTTCCGCGACGCCGGGTCGGTGGTGTGGGGGGCGCGGACGCTGCGCGGGTCGGACGTGCTCAGCGACGACTACAAGTACGTGCCCGTGCGTCGGCTGGCGAACTTCCTCGAGGAGAGCCTGTACCGCGGCACCCAGTGGGTCGTCTTCGAGCCCAACGACGAGCCCTTGTGGGCGCAGGTCCGGCTCAGCGTCGGGGCGTTCATGCAGGACCTGTTCCGGCGCGGTGCCTTCCAGGGCACCAGCCCGCGCGACGCGTTCTTCGTGCGGTGCGACGCCGAGACCACCACGCAGCTCGACGTCGACCGCGGCGTCGTGAACATCCAGGTCGGGTTCGCGCCGCTGAAGCCGGCCGAGTTCGTCATCATCTCGGTCCAGCAGAAGACGGCCGCGGGGGGGGCGGAGCGCCCCCCCCCCCCCGGCGCCCCCCCCCCCCCACGACAGTGTCGGGCCTGGACAAAGGTGCGGACGGAATCGGCATCGCGGACACTTTCGGTGTTTCGGAGGTATTGACCCAGCAGTGTGCGCACTTTAACACCGGCGCGTGACACGTCGGTGGAAGCGATCCCGCTGTGCGACGGTGCCAGTCGGGCCGTGTGCCTGTAGGGTCTGGTCCTCGTGGTGGAAAGTAGAACCCCGTCCCGTCGTTCCGTCTATATCTGGGGCTTGATCACCTCCCTCGGAGTGATCGCGGGCTATGGTGCGGTTCTCCTGGCCAACGTTCGGCACTTCTATACCGACGACACCGAATCCCAGTACGTCCCGCTGTGGGTGATGCTCGGCAACCGGCTGCGCAACGGTGATCTGCCGGTCATGGTGCCCGAGCACTGGATGGCCGGGAACTACTCGATCGAGGAAGCCGGGCTGCTGAATCCGCCGCAGCTGCTGATCGATCTCATCGCGCCCTCGGTGGACAACCTGGTGCTGTACGCGACCGTGGTGAAGCTGATCTTCGCGATCGTCCTCGGACTCGGCGTCTACCGGATCTGCCTGGCCTACGG